>JANXRO010000393.1 GCA_025356765.1 Hyphomicrobiales bacterium
TGAGATCACTTGCACATCTAGGCCAAAGTTTTTGGCCATGGACGCGCCGCGCAACAGTTCTTCATGGCGGCCATCGTTCAAAGCCAGAGAGATTGAGCCATTTTGTTTGAAACCTGTGGCTTGCCCCGTTTCTTTTTCCAATCCTTCGAACAGGCTGGTGGTATATTTGGCAAGTTCGGTCAGGTTACGGGATGCGCGCAATTGACCGACAAGGCCTGCGGCATGCCATGTTGTGCCCGAGGTGAGTTGTTTGCGTTCAAGCACAGCAACGCTGGTTATGCCGATTTTTGTTAGATGATAGGCAATGGAACAGCCAACGATGCCGCCACCAATTATTGCAACATCAACGTGTTTGGGAAGAGCTTTTGCCATGTTTGGGAATCCTATTTTGGGTAATGATACCAGTGCTGGGCTTATAATGCAGCGCTAGAAAATTATAATGCAGCGCCAGAAAATTTAACCACTCTATCCAGCTTCGCTTTTGCTTGGCCACAGGCATTTGCTTTGCTATGAACGATGAAACAACAGGATCAAACCATGTATCAAGGCGATATTCCACCAACAGAAGCCCACCAGCGCTTGAAGGCCAATGCCGCAGCCGTTTTGATTGACGTGCGCACCCAACCAGAATGGACATTTGTGGGCGTGCCCCAGGTTGATCGTTTGGTGCGCTTGTCTTGGCAGGTTTATCCGACAATGGATGTGAACGGCAATTTCGCCACTGAGATTGAGGCGATGGGCTTGCCGAAGGACACCGAAATTTTGTGCATTTGTCGTTCTGGTGCAAGGTCTGCTTCAGCGGCTACTGCATTAACGCAGGCGGGTTTTACCAATTGTTGGAATGTAGCCCAAGGTTTTGAGGGCGATAAGGACGCTTCTGGCCACCGTGCCAAAGTGAATGGCTGGAAGGCCGCTGGGCTTCCTTGGGTTCAGAGCTAAGGGCACGAAGACAATGATCAAGGGCAAATATACTAAGAAGCAAAACCCTTCTGGCTGGGGTGATCAAACCAAACTTGTGCGTGGCGGATTAACGCGTTCAGAGCATGGCGAAACATCGGAAGCCATATATCTCACATCTGGATATGTTTATGACGACCCAGAAACGGCTGAGCGGCGCTTTAACGGTGAAGAGGAAGGCTATGTTTATGGCCGTTATGGCAATCCCACCGTTACAATGTTGGAAGAACGCTTTCGGCTTTTAGAAGGTGCTGAAAGTTGTTATGCCGTGGCTTCTGGCATGGCAGCCTGTTGGGGCGCACTGGGATGCCAACTTAAAGCCGGCGACCATGTGGTTGCTTCCAAAGCGTTGTTCGGTTCTTGCTATCAAATTATCACATCAATTTTGCCGCGCTTTGGTGTGACTCATACTTTGGTGGATGGCACAGATGCAGCGGCTTGGAAGGCCGCAATGCGGCCAGAAACCAAGGTTGTATTTTTTGAAACTCCATCCAACCCACTTTTAGAAGTTCTTGATATTGCCATGATCAGCGACATTGCCCACAAGGCAGGTGCGGTTGTGGTGATGGACAATGTTTTTGCCACGCCTATTTTGCAAAAACCCATGGCCTTGGGTGCTGATGTGGTATTTTATTCAAACACCAAACACACAGACGGGCAGGGCCGGGTTTTTGGCGGCATGATTTTATCATCGGCTAAATTTAAAGAAGAATTGTTGAAGCCGTTTTTGCGCCACACAGGGCCAACGCTTTCGCCTTTCAATGCTTGGGTTTTGCTCAAGGGCATGGAAACCATGAAGCTTCGGGTGGAGGCGCAAAGCAAATCTGCTGCGGCGGTTGCTGAGGCTTTGGCTTCATCCAACGTTATTGAACGGGTTTATTATCCTCACCACGACACCCACGCACAAGTGAAGCTTGCTCGCCAACAAATGAAAATGGGCGGCACGATGGTTGGATTTGATCTGAAGGGCGGAAAAACTGAAGCTTTCAATGTTTTGCGCAAGCTTAAGATTATCGACATTTCAAACAATCTGGGTGATGCCAAATCCTTGATTACACATCCCGCCACCACCACTCATAAAAACATTGGGCCAGATGCGCGCAAACTGATGGGCATTAAAGATGGAAACTTGCGCCTCTCTGTTGGGCTTGAAGATGTGGAAGATTTAATCGCGGATTTGAAAGAGGCGTTGAAGGGGAGTTGACGCCTTTCACTCTGCCAAAGGTTCAATTTTTCTGAGGCCAAAGCGAGAGTGAGCCCAAGCGCGTTCATGGAAATAATAAAGCGCTATCTTGGTGATGATTTCAAAGAAAGCGATTGAGCCAGCAATTTTAAGCGAGCCAGAAAAAACGTAGCCCCAGAAGGCCGTATCCAAAGATCCAACAATGCGCCAGCTTATGGCTTTTGCGATTGACCGCCGCGGGTTAGAATTCGCCTTTTTTGCGATGATGTCTACCATGGCCTTCTCCTATTTCGTTAAGCTGCGATGCCACGTTGGTCTGCACGAATAATCTTGCCGTTGGCTGTAAAATGAATGCCGCATTCAGTTTTTTCTTGGCCCATCCAGCGACCCGCGCGAGGATTGTCGGCAGATCCGCCAACCGACGTGCATGTGAGCGGCGCACAGCCGATGGAATGATAACCAGCAAGCTTCAATGGATGAGACGGCAACTGGTGCTTGATCATATAATTCTGTAAATCAAAACCAGAGAAAGCGGCAAGTGGCTCAATTTTTACGCGCTTGTCATCAAAGCTTACAAACTTCAGATCAGAGCGCGTGGCGCCATGAAAACGCTTGCGGCCTGAAATCATGGCATCAAACCCTTGAAAAGCTTTTTCCATGGGCAGTGTTTTGCGAATATTGCAACATTTATCGGGGTTGTTTAAATGTAACGTGCCAGCGGGATCATCTTGTTCAATATCTGCAACATTAGGCTGAAACACGCGAACATCTTTCAGGCCCAGTTCACGGACCAACCGATCACGATAAGCAATGGTTTCGGGAAATAGTTTGAGCGTATCCAAAAAAATTACCGGCAAGTGCCGATCAACTTCTGAAACCATGTGCAGCAACACCGAAGATTCAGCGCCGAAAGAAGACAACAATGCAATGCGGCCCGAAAAATCTTTTGCGGCAGTTGCTATTAATGTGCGGCCTTCAAGGCCTGCATAGGCCTCTAGCAGTTGGTTTTCATTAACCGGCATGGGGTTGTTCTTCCCATGGTGCAAAACCCTGTTGGCGGGTTGACCACACTTCGGTTTCTTGGGCTTGGCGGAACAGGCCACGCTGATAGGCCAGCGACATTTGGTGGCCGGCAGCTTGCCATGTTTGCAGCGGGAAACGATCTGTTACAAAAAATGAGTCAAAACCTACTTGGCGCATATACTGCAGCTGGTCGGGCAGAACATTGCCTTCAGCGCGAAGTTCACCGCGATAGCCATCAAGGCGCAAAGCGCGGGCCAATGAATAGCTGCGACCATCACCGAAGGCGGGGAAAGACAGAACAATCAAAGCAATTTGTGAAATGTATGGTGCAAGTGATTCCACTTTATCCGTGTTCGACAGCCGCAAACCCAACACACCAGTGAATTTGGCTAAGCTGTCCCACTCCTGCGCTAGGCGCGTGAAGGATACAATGATCTTGCCTGTTTCAGGCAGGGCTTCTTCATCACCTAAGTTAACGAACTGATCTGCCACAAAGGCGTTGTTTTTAAGCAGCGGCATAAAGTGCCTCCTTGAAAGGTTTTGGGCCTAAGCGACGATAGGCTGAGATGAAATCTTCCTGCGGCACACGCAGTTTCACATAGGTTTGAAGAATGGTTTCGATAGCATCGGGCACTTCATGGGCGGCGAAACCTGGCCCCAAAATTGTGCCGATGGACGCATTTTCAGTTGATGAACCACCCAGTGTGATTTGGAAAAATTCTTCGCCTTTTTTGTCAAGCCCAAGAATGCCAATATGGCCAACGTGGTGGTGCCCGCAGGCATTGATACAGCCTGAGATGTTGATTTTGAGCGGGCCATAATTTTCCTGCACAGATACATCAGCAAATTTGCGGCTGATGGCTTGGGCAATGGGGATTGAACGAGCCGTAGCGAGCGAGCAATAATCCATGCCCGGGCAGGCGATAATGTCGCCGGCCAAACCATAATTTGCAGCGGCAAGTTCAGCCTTTACCAAGGCTTCCCAAATGCCGAACACATCTTCCAATTTCACATGTGGCAGAACGATGTTTTGGGCGTGGCTTACGCGCAATTCGTCAAACGAAAACTGTGCAGCCAAATTTGCCATGGTGCGCATTTGCTCACCCGTGGCATCTCCTGGAATTCCACCTTCGGGTTTCAGCGATATATTGACAATGGTGTAACCATCTTTTTGATGGGCCGCCAAGTTGTTGCGGGCCCAACGTGCAAAATCAGCGTTGCTGCGTTTTGCATCTTCAAAATGTGGGGCAAAACGCGACAGCTTTTCAAAAGCGGGCGGCTTGAAATATTCGGCAATGCGAGCCAGTTCACGCATTTCAACTTGGGTTTCTTGTGCTGGGTGTTTGGCATATTCACCCTCTACCTCAGCTTTAAATTTATCTGCGCCCAGTTCGTGAACAAGAATTTTCACACGTGCTTTATATTTATTATCGCGTCGGCCATAAAGATTATAAACTCGCATGATGGCTTCAAGATACGCGATCAATTCATTTTCGGGCAAGAAGTTACGCACAGTTACGGCAATCATTGGGGTGCGGCCTTGGCCACCGCCCACCATAATTTCCCAACCCACTTTGCCTTGATCATTTTTATGCAGGCGCATACCGATGTCGTGCACCTTTACGGCCGCCCTATCATGGGGCGCACCCGTAATAGCGATTTTGAACTTGCGCGGCAGGTATGAAAATTCTGGATGCAGCGAAGACCACTGGCGGATCAACTCACCCACGGGGCGTGGATCTGCCAATTCATCTGCTGCAGCACCGGCCCATTGGTCGGTTGTTACGTTGCGGATGCAGTTGCCAGACGTTTGTATGGCGTGCATTTCAACATCGGCCAAATCTTGCAAAATGTTGGCCGTGTCTTCCAGCTTGATCCAATTATATTGAATGTTTTGGCGGGTGGTGAAGTGGCCATAACCCTTGTCGTATTTATCGGCGATCATGGCCAGTTGGTGCATTTGCTTTGAAGACAAAGTTCCATAAGGAATTGCCACGCGCAACATGTAAGCGTGAAGCTGCAAATAGAGGCCATTCATCAAACGCAATGGCCTGAATTCTTCTTCGGTCAATTCACCTGAAAGGCGGCGATTGGCTTGATCGCGAAACTGAGCTGTGCGCTCATTCACAAATTTGGCGTCGAATTCGTCATAGCGATACATTTATGCCTCCACCGCTTTAAATGCGCCTTGTGTGCCTTCGGCTTGCTTGCCCAAATCCAAGCGGATGGTGGGCCCAAGGGTGCGAATGCGTTCACGGAAATGGTTGGCGCGAATTTTTCCATCAATGCGTTCGGCATCAAACAAATATTGTCCTGTAATCAGCGTAGATTTTACGTCATCAGAAGCACGTGCTTCCAGCGCCGCAACGGCAAGCGGTTCCAAAGCTAGAACAGCATCATCAATTTTTTCGCTCCACACCCCGGAACGCGTGAGAAAAACCACTTCCCCATCGCGCAAGCGGTTTGCGGTCATCACCTGACCTTTTTCG
>JANXRO010000403.1 GCA_025356765.1 Hyphomicrobiales bacterium
TGAAAAACAAATTCCTGAACAGGCCAAAACGCTTGGCATTTCAGAAGAAGATGTTGTGAAGAAAATTATGCTGGGCGGCACCGTGGATGGTGAATTTACCACCTTGGAAGACGTGGCTGAAATTGCCTATTTGTTTGCGGCATTCCCTTCCAATGCGCTGACAGGTCAATCGCTGGTGGTAAGCCATGGTTGGTTTATGGAATAAGTTTATTGCTGCTTGGGCAAATGAAACCCTGCCAAGGCCAAAAGATGCATCACTGCACCCATGGCAAACAAGCCGCCCAGCAATAAAAACAATGTTGTTGGAAACAGCCTGGGGCGCAAATCGCGCCTTGGGTGCTTTTCTAGATAATACATCAACCCAGCAAGGCAAAGGCCGGCCGAAGCTGCTGCAATTGTGATAAAAGTTTCTGTATTCCACACCATTTCATGGCCTTACATGAATGGTTGACAGGGCGAAAGTGCCCCCCTATGAACCCATTACATTTTTTAGTTGGGCTTTTTGCCTGACGCAAGTTTAGGTGAAGCTATGAAAGTTCGTAACTCTTTGAAAGCGCTTATGAAGCGCCATCGTGATAACAAGCTCGTGCGCCGCAAGGGCCGGGTTTATATTATCAACAAAACCAATCCACGCTTTAAGGCTCGTCAAGGCTAATCACTTTTGCTTGATATAAGCACCGTTCAGGGGGAAACTTTTGCGCGGTGTATTTTATTGCGCAGAATTTTGTGGTATTAAACCTAATGCGCATGATTTTAACCCTTGCTGTTCTTGCAGGTTTTAGCCTGCCCGGTGTTTCTGCCTCTTTGGTAGAGAGCAACACGGCCTCCACAACCATTGAAATTGGGAAACTCACCCCCGCACAACAGCGTGCTGTTCGGCTGGATCAATTGTTCGGTGAATTGCACCAACAGGGTGTGGGCGAAAATGCGGTTCAAGCAGAAACTGAAATCTGGCGGCTGTGGGCCAAGAACGACAGCCCAACCGCTGAAGCCCTGATTGCCAATGCGTCAATTGCCATGGCTGTGCAAGATTATGATGCCTCGGAGCAAATTTTAATTCAGTTGATAGAAACCTATCCCACCTTTGCTGAAGGCTGGAACCGTCGCGCCATTTTATATTTTGCGATGAAACGTTATGATGCGTCGCTGATTGATATTGGCCATGTGTTGGAACTAGAACCACGGCACTTTGGCGCGCTTGCGGGCAAGGGCATGATTTTGCGGGCCCAAGGCAAGCATGATGAAGCTTTGGCGGCCTTCAAAGAAGCCTTGGCCATGGACCCCCACATGGAAACAGTGAAAGCCGCCATCAAAGACTTGGAAAAGTCTGATCCTAAGATTTAGTTTTGAATAGCGTTGGCGATTTCCAGATCGCCTTTGTCTTCGCGGTTCACCGTCAACAAATCACCCTTGCCTTCGGCTGATTCTTGGGTTTGGCTATCAGCCAATTGATCAAGGTTAGCGGCCATCGGCAAACGATCATCTACATTAGAGCCGATGATCGATGGTGCGCCATCACGACGAATGGCAGCATCGCCCTGCAAGAAAAGTTGTGGCCACCAGTTAATGTCGCTTCCTGCCACAGATGCAATCATAGGCTTGATCACCGGAATGCCCTTGCTGCGCAAAGCCACAGGAAGGCTGGATTTAGCCAGTTTGTTGGGTCTTTGAACGGGCGTCACGTCTTCGGCAGCGGCCTGCATAATGGTGCCCAAGCTATCCGCAACGGGCGAGGGTGTGTCTACACCCGTTTGGTTTGGCGGGGGCGCCGAGGCAGCGTTGATGCGAATAACTTTCATGTTGGCGGCGGCCATCAACATAATATCAACGGGCTTTAACCGTGGCTTTGGCACAACTTTACCTTGGGTTACCTGAGCATCGGGCACATCGGCCTCGGTGTCGGCTGAATCATCTGAGTTATCGGCCACAACAACTGGCGTTGGTTTTGCTGCCGCAGCTTTGGGCTTGGGCACAATGGCTGCATCGAGTGAAAGATCACCCAAAGATGCCATCTGCTCATCATTCACCTTGGTGCCTGCTGGAATTTTCAAAACTGGTTTGGCAGGTGCCGCTGCTGCATCTTGGCTTAGGTCAGCCAGATCGGCTTGGCTGCCTTGAACGCCAGCAATGCCGGCCACATCTTTCGGCTTTTCCGTTTCAACTGCGACTTGGGTTGGCTGTCCAGCCGCCACTGGCTTTTTGCCAATGCCCAACAATCTCGAAATGAAGTTGCCACCTGATGGTTTGGCATCTGCCACCTCCACATCAGCTTGGGCTGGTGTTGGTTGGCCATGCAACCTGCGGCCCACAATTTTTTGACCTTCGCGGAAAATCATCGCCATTTGCGATGAAGAAATGAACGGGCCCCAATGGCGCACGTGGCCTGAATCGACATGCAAGAAGCCTGTTGGGCCGCCCGCTGAACGATAATAGCCCACACCACCGCGTTGACGCACAAGGGCTGTGTTGCGAATTTTTACAGTGGGCACATCTGGGAAATAAAAGTCGATGGCTTTGCCAACCATATGTTGGCTTTCTTTGGCTACATGCCGCCCCATACGATGCAACATGGCATTGGTTTGGGGTGAGCGATAGCCGCAGACGATGTTAATGGTTTCGTGCGAGCGCAAATCTTCATGCAGTTCCCACACCAGATCAATGGTGCGCGGATCAATGGTGATGGTTTGGTTGCGGCGCCAATCGCGCAAAATGTAATTAATCTGTTTCATGGCCGATGGAACATAGCGGCCATCTTTCATGTATGTGACTGTCAGGCTTTCGCCTGTGTGAATGTGATGCAATGCAATGGTGCGTGTTTCACCGCCAGCGATAACCGGCGCCAACCCGCTTAACGCAAAAATGCCAGACAAGGCACAAGCGGCCAAAGATTTCTTCAAGCGATTTGACAATGTTCGATGTTGTCCGACATTTGAATTATTTTTACGCATCCACAACTCACTAACCGGGCAGAAACCCTAATCCCACACTTTGGCTTCAGTCAGGCTAGATAGCCCATACACGAAAACCGCTCATCGAACAAGAATGCGGCGACCATGAGGCCGCCTCATCGCGGATAACAATGCACGAATATGCTTAATGAGGTTTTAAATCGTTCAATTTTGAATGATTCCGCCAACGATTGTTGCTTTTGTTGCTACATCATTGTTCAGAATAGGTTTTTTTCCAGCTGGATCATAAGCAAAAGCTTTGGCCATGGCGGTATCACGGCCATAAATATCATCAAAATATTGCACTTTTCCGCTCTCGTCGGCCCAGGCGGTAAAATATGTCAGATGAACTGGCACTTTGGTTTTAAGCGGCACGGAATGGCTGTCTTGGCCTTCAATATTTTTGGCCACCGTTGCTTCGTCCCAGCCCAAAAGAACTTGAGCAAATTGACGCGGGTTTTGAACGCGCACGCAGCCGTGGCTGAAGGCCCGCATGGCGCTTGCAAACAGGTCTTTGCTGGGCGTGTCGTGCATATAAATATCATGGGCGTTGGGGAACAGAAATTTCAATTCACCCAAGGCATTGCCGTCGCCTGCGGGTTGTTGAACACCAAAACTTGGCGCTTGGCCCAGGTTCCACCAATCAATCGAGCTTGATGAAATCACATTGCCGTTTTTGTCTTTGACAATAAATCCGTTATTGTCGAGATAACTTGGGTTCTTGCGGCTTTTTGGGCCATATTCGTTCACGATGATGGATGCCGGAACGCCCCATGTTGGGTTGAACACCACGGTTTCAATCTGATCGCTAAAAGAATAGGTTTGTTTGGTAGGCTGGCCCACAACAACACGGCTTTTCCAAGTTGATTTGCCATTGTCCATCACGTTTACTTCAAACGCCGCTTGATTCACCATCACATGGCGGGCGCCTAAGTTTTTGGGCAACCAGCGCAAACGCTCAAGATTAAACACAAGCTTGTCGTGTTGATCAGCCACATCGTCTTTGTTGAAGGCTTTGATGGTGGCGCTGTCGACGCTGCCTGTTGGCTTCATCTTTTTAGAGGTTTGAAACGCCATCAAAGCAATGGCCATATCTTGGTCAAGCTGGTTCACGTTGTCTGAGCCTGCAACTTCAACTGTCATAAAACCAAGCGTCTGCAACCGTGCGCGAATCAATGGAATTCGAACATCGCTTTTGCCGGGTTTAACTTTTGGCCCATCAGCGAGAAGGTCAAGCTTGGGGCCTGTTGTCGTTGATTTTGCCAACTCAGCTTTCAACGCCGCATATTGCGGATTTTGTGGTGCCAAGCTTTGCAGATAGCTGCCGGGATAAGGCGTAAAAGCCAAAACTTTCAATGCGGCATCAGGGTTTACAGGCTCGGTTTTGATATCATTATAAAGCGACAGCCTTTGCGGATCAAACTGGCCGCCCGAAATTTGGCGGGCATAGTGCAGAGCTGCGATTGTTAAGCCAATATCCAGCCTTGCCAGCTTCATGGGGTAGGTTGCCACTTGGCCATCAGCATTGTCGAATGATGTTAAAACTTCTGGCAAATAGTTTTTTGCAACTAAGCCATCAGCCGCGGCACTGCTCAGCGTTTTTAAAAGTTCATTGGCGCGCGGGGTCACATGGTTTTCTGCCATCCACACGGGTTTAAAGCCGTTGGTTTTATAAAATGCCAGAACAGCTTTGCGTTCAATGTCTACAGCTTTGATGGGCGAAGCTTTGTCGGCTAAGCTTACGCGAATGGCTTCCGAATCAGACGCTGGTGTTTGCATGCCAATAAAAGTGGGGTCATAGACTGGCAACACAACGGGTGGTGCATAGTCAACAATGCCCATGCCAAGGCCCGGCAACATTTCAGGCTCAGATAAATCTTTCAGCGGCTTTGCAGAAGCATATTTCTTTTTGACTGGATCGCCATAAACAGAGCTATCTTGATTGTCTTTCCACCAAGGCTGTTTCTCATTGAACGGCTGAGATGCTTGCTGTTGCGGCTGATTATGCTGGCGAACGCCAAACAACTGTTCAAAAAAATTGGGGCGGTGTTTCACGGGCTCTGCCAGTGCAGAACTTGCCGCTAATGCCAAAACAGAGAGCCCAAGCAAAAGCCGAGGTAGAAGTTTTGGCATCTTATTTTCTTTCACCGAATGTTGCTGAATTTTAACCTGAATATACCGCTCTTTGTGGCGATTCAATGAAGTTTGTCGTTTTCATAACAATAATTTTAGGTTTAAGAACCTGTAGCTTCTTCAAGGCCCAAATCGCGCATTTTGCGATATAAAGTTGAACGGCCAATGCCAAGCTTTCTTGCCACTTCCGACATTTGCCCGCGATAGCGATGCATGGCCAGTTTAATCATATCGGCCTCGACTTCTTCAAGGGTGCGAATATGGCCGCCTTCAGTGACGATTGAAACGCCAATGGCGTTGCCATCGCTCACTTGGCCAGAATTGGTGCGGGCTGCCATTTCAGGCTTTTTGGCAAGTTGAGGTGCTGCTGGAATTTGCACATCATAACCATCAACCAGCGATGCGATTTGTGGAAAATCCACCACGTTCAGAATTTCGGTTTCGCACAAAACAATGGCGCGGAAAATGGTGTTTTCAATCTGGCGCACGTTGCCGGGCCATGTATAGGCTTGCAGCATTTCCAATGCAGTTTTGCTGATGCCGTGAACTTTGCGACCTTCTTCAGCAGAAAGCTTCGTGATGAAGTGGTTGACCAATGCCGGAATATCATCTTTGCGATCTCGAAGCGCTGGCACCATGATGGGAAACACGTTGAGGCGATAATAAAGATCTTCGCGGAATTGTCCGGCCTTGACCATTTCAATCATGTTTTTATTGGTGGCTGAAAGCAGGCGAATATTCACCTTCACGGGCTTTCGCGAACCCACGGGGTCAATCTCGCCTTCTTGAATGGCACGCAGCAATTTCACCTGCATATCCAAAGGCAAATCGGCCACTTCGTCTAAAAACAACGTGCCGCCATCAGCTTCTTGAAACTTGCCCAAATGTTTGGATGTGGCCCCAGTAAAAGAACCTTTTTCATGGCCGAAGAGAATTGATTCCACTAAATTTTCAGGAATTGCACCACAGTTGACAGCCACAAATGGCTTTCCGGCGCGTTCGCTTTCGCCCTGAATGGCGCGCGCAATCATTTCCTTGCCAACGCCTGATTCGCCTTCAACCAAAATGGGAATATTGGATTGTGCGCCACGGCGGCCCAAGCGCAACACATTGGCCATGGCTGGCGAGGAAGCAATCAAATCATCAAATGTTAGAGCGCCAGAAACGCGTTTGTTCAGGCGCTTTACTTCTTCTGTCAGCGCGTTGACCTTTAAAAGGTTTTGTAACGAAACGCGCAACCGTTCAGGCGATACGGGCTTGACCACAAAGTCATCAGCGCCCGCACGCATCGCTTTGATGACAGTTTCAATTGATCCTTGCGAGGTTTGCACAATGACAGGCAAATCGCCGCGCAGGCCTTGCAGTTTTTCCAAAAATTCAAGTCCGCCCATGCCTGGCATCATCAAATCAAGAATTGCCAGACTGATCGAGGAGCCGATGGAGCCCGATAAAATTTCAATGCCTTTTTGGCCGTTTTCAGCGGTTAAAACGTCAAAGCCAAAACGTTTGACCATCTCTTCAAGGATGCGGCGTTGGGCTGGTTCATCTTCAAC
>JANXRO010000357.1 GCA_025356765.1 Hyphomicrobiales bacterium
ACGATATAAACGCAAGCGATATTTTATATCAAGCCGCTTGTGTTCATGGTGTGTTCCGTGCTAGTTTTGTTCCATGGCCAAATCATCTCATTCCTTTGTTTGTCAATCCTGCGGGGCTCATTCTGTTAAATGGTCTGGCCATTGTGATGCGTGTGACAGCTGGAATACGATTATCGAAGAAAAGCTGGAAGCGCCTGCATCGGGCGCCAAAGGTTCTGGCCTGCCGCGCGGGCGCGTAGCCAAGCTGGTGGATTTACAGGGCGAAAGTGCTGCCCCGCCGCGCATTTTATCAGGCATTGCTGAGCTTGACCGCGTGACAGGCGGCGGCTTTGTGCCGGGTTCTGCCGTGTTGATTGGTGGAGACCCCGGCATCGGCAAATCCACTTTGCTTTTGCAAGCCTTGGCCGCTTTGGGCAACAAGGGTGAGCGGGTGATTTATGTGACAGGTGAAGAAGCCATTGCACAGGTTCGCCTGCGTGCCGCAAGGCTGGGTCTGGCTGATGCGCCGGTGTTATTGGCGGCTGAAACCAATGTGTCTGATATTATCGCCACGCTGAACGAGGGTGATGTGCCCTCGGTTGTTGTCATCGATTCGGTTCAAACTGTCTGGTCCCCCGCCGTTGAAGCGGCCCCCGGCACGGTTTCGCAGTTGAAGGCTGGGTCTGATGCCTTGGTGCGCTATGCCAAATCCAAAGGCACATGCGTGCTGCTTGTGGGCCATGTGACCAAGGATGGCCAGATTGCCGGCCCCAAGGTGATTGAGCATTTGGTTGATACGGTGCTCTATTTTGAAGGTGATCGCGGCCATCAATTTCGCATTTTGCGCGCCGTAAAAAACCGCTTTGGCCCGACCGATGAAATTGGCGTTTTTGAAATGGGTGATGGTGGTTTGGCTGAAGTGACAAATCCGTCGCGCTTGTTCATGGGCCAAACTGAACGCCCAGCACCGGGCACGGCGGTTTTTGCCGGCATTGAAGGCACAAGGCCCTTGCTGGTGGAAGTTCAGGCGCTGGTTTCCCCCTCCTCTCTCGGCACCCCGCGCCGCACGGCTGTGGGTTGGGACACCACACGCCTCAACATGATTCTCGCTGTGCTGGAAGCCCGCGCCGGTGTGGCGCTTGGCCAGCATGATGTTTATTTAAACGTGGCAGGCGGTTTGCGCTTGAAAGAACCTGCGGCAGATCTGGCCGTGGCGGCGGCGTTGCTGTCATCATTGTCAGATACTATCATCCCTCATGGCACGGTGTTGTTTGGCGAAATTGCCTTGTCTGGCGCCATTAGGCCTGTGGGCCAAACCGAACCCCGCTTGAAAGAAGCATTAAAACTAGGCTTGGGCCATGCGGTGATTGCCGACATGGGCGACAAGCCCCCCAAAACCGGCATAGACGCCAAACAAGTTTCCACCGTGGCTGATCTTGTTGCGTGGGTTGCGTCACGCTCGAAGGGCTTGCGAAGAATAGCCTAGAACCTTGCCCATTTTTTGCATATAGAGGGGCCTCAACTTCAGGCAGGCGGCAACATGTTCCAAATTCTCGATTTCGTTTTATTCGGCATCATGTTTGTTTCAGGCCTTCTGGCCTTGGCCCGCGGCTTTATTCGAGAGTTAACATCCCTTGTGGCTTGGGCCGCCGCTGCCTTTGCTGCATGGCGCGCGTTTTATTTCAAGCCTTTTGTGGATATTGTGGCCCCGCATTTTGACCCGGCCAAACCAGCCCTAGCTCAGATGATTGTTGCAGCCGCCGCATTCATTCTGGTTTTGATTATCGTTTCCATCATCAGCGTAAAATTTTCAGATTGGGTTGTCGATTCGCGCATCGGCGCTTTTGATCGCACCTTGGGCTTCATTTATGGTTTGGCCCGCGGGCTTATTTTTGTGTCCATCATCTATCTGTTTTATGGCTGGATCATTCCCGCCGATAAGCAGGAAGATTGGGTGAGAAACGCCATGTCGCTTCCCGTCATTCGCATGGTTTCAACAACCATCACCAATTATCTGCCGCCCGGCATTCAGGATGAACTGACCAAAGCATATCAAATCAGCAACCCGGACAAACCCAAGGCCGAAGCAACAGCACCTGATCAAGGCACTGCGGTTTCAAAAGGCCAGCAACAAGGGATGGATAATCTTTCCAAAGACGCTGCAACCAAACCCATCATCGGCCAGGACACAAATCAATGATGAAAGCAGATTTTGACTTTGATGGAGACACCCTTCGCGAAGAGTGCGGCGTGTTCGGAATTTTCGGCCACCCTGATGCAGCAGCTCTAACCGCGCTTGGCCTTCATGCGCTTCAACACCGTGGCCAAGAAGCCGCAGGCATCGTGAGTTACGACGGCGAACGCTTCCACACAGAACGCCGCATGGGTTTGGTAGGCGATCATTTTTCATCTGAAAAAGTGATCAACCGCCTGCGCGGCACACAAGCCATGGGCCATGTGCGTTATTCCACAACGGGCGAAACCATTTTGCGCAACGTGCAGCCGCTGTTTGCGGAATTGGCGGCAGGCGGCATTGCCGTGGCCCACAATGGCAACCTGACCAATGGGCTTACCTTGCGCAAAGAGTTGATTGCATCTGGTGCCATTTATCATTCCACATCAGACACTGAGGCCATTCTTCATCTTGTTGCGCGC
Organism: Hyphomicrobiales bacterium; assembly: GCA_025356765.1. Classification (GTDB taxonomy): domain Bacteria; phylum Pseudomonadota; class Alphaproteobacteria; order Rhizobiales; family Aestuariivirgaceae; genus Aestuariivirga. The sequence continues at coordinate 2,635 of JANXRO010000357.1, forward strand.
TCGAAAAAA
>JANXRO010000359.1 GCA_025356765.1 Hyphomicrobiales bacterium
CGAAATCTGAAGCCTTGGGCACCCGCTCCAGATATTTTTGCATCAGGGTATCGTCGGCCACAGCCGTTGATAGATCGGCAGCAAATTTAGCCGGGCGGCAAATATTTTGGCAGACGCCGAAGAACGCGGATACCTTGCCGCTCAGTTTTTCAGGTTTTACATCTGGCTTCAATGTGGGCCGGAGAATGAACACCACTTCATCATGATAGCCAATGGCTTCACCGCTCGCTTCGCTGATGCGCATGGGCAAAGGATATTGCACGGCAAAGCTGGCGATATCCGCCCCTTCAAGTTTGATGGCGGGGGGAATTCCGGCAACGCCGGGCACACGCCAATAGGTTTTCCAACCTGCGGCCAGTTTAATGTGCAGGCCGTAAAGCCATTCGCCACTGAGGTTGGAAGTGATCAGGCGCGTTTCCCATTCAGCCGCCAGCGCCGTTGCTGGGGCTAAAAAGGGCGTGGCGGCAAGGCTGGCCAAAAGCTGTCTTCGATTCATGCAGCCTTCTTAAAACAATTTGCATTCATCCGCCAATCACCTTCCTGTCAGGATGATTTTCAGGTAAAAGTGGGTGATGACCAAGCGCACATTTCTGGTGGGCAAGCTGCTCATTGCAATGCCTTCGATCAAGGGCGATGATTTTGAGCGCTCTGTGGTGTTTGTTTGTGCGCATTCAAAAGATGGGGCCATGGGTGTGGTGATCAACAAGCCAGCACCGCGACTGATTTTTGCCGATCTTGCCGATCGTCTCAAGATCGATCACACATCCGAAGAAATTTTGCAATTGCCGGTTATGCTCGGGGGGCCGGTGAAGCAATTTCAGGGATTTGTTTTGCACAGCAGCGACTATGCAACTGCTGAAACCTTGAAGGTGAACACTGAATTTTCACTGACGGCCACGAACGACATTTTATTGGCCATAGCCAAACGCAAAGGCCCCACGCGAAAAATTTTGGCCCTGGGTTATTCGGGTTGGATTGCTGGCCAGCTTGAAAGTGAAATCATGCGCAATGGCTGGCTGCATTGTGATGCCGATGCGGAATTGGTGTTTGGCACCATGAGTGCAAACCTGCACGATGCCGCACTGGCGAAACTGGGCGTTTCAGCCGCCATGCTGTCTAGCGATTCAGGGCGGGCCTAGCGTTAGCCGTTATTGATTTCGGCTTGGGTTGTGGGGTGGACCCAGGTGAATGTTACCGTAGCACCCGGTGCCAGAACACTCCATATACCATCATTTGCAACAGCGTCGGTAGAGGCGGCAGCGCCTAATGGGCCGGGCGTGGTGAGGGTTTCTGTGGTGATGCCGCCGCTGCCCAAGGCCACAAGAACAGCGGGTGTGCCGTGCATATCTCTCACACTCACATTGGTGATGGGAACGTTGCCGTTATTGGTGATCACATAGGTATAAGTGATGTTTTCACTCAGGTCGGCTTTGTTTGCGGTTCCACCGAGCTTGTCGGTCAACACGAATACTTTGCTGATCGCAAGGCTTGGCACGGCGGGAATAGTTGTTGTGGCGGTTGAGCTTGGTGAGGTGATGGTGGTTGCGCCATTTTTGCCCGTGGCCGTTGCCGTGTTGGTGACCCCACCCGCAATGCCGACGGCATTTTTTACATCCACAGCTGACAGCGTATAAGTTGCAGTAAAAGTTTGGGATGCGCCAGCCGCCAAGGAAGCCACCGATGCGGGTGTGAAGGCGCTTAGCGCGTTGGTGCCAGCGCTTGCGTTAAATTTGGGGCCAGCATCAACCGGAGAGACAGTGGTGAGGGCAACACTGCCGACATTTTTGACAACATAGGTAAAGGTGATCGTGTCGCTGGCGTCGGTCAACGTGGCGTTCAGCCCGGCTGCGATGGTGGGTGCAGCCGCTGTTTTGACGACGGTGAGGCCAGCGACTGTCAAAATTGAGGTGGATGCCGTTGCTGTGGAAGAGGTGACGGTTCCATTGGCAGGATCTTTGGCTGTGGCTGAAGCGGTGTTGACCACGCCGTTGGTTATGCCTGCGCCATTGGCCACGTCTGCCGCCGTGAGGGTATAGGTTGCGGTGAAAACCGCATTGGCACCGATGGCAATGGCCGCTGTTGCGGGCGTGAAAACGCTCATCGTGCCCGTGCCCGCCACCCCATTGAATTTGGGGCCAACGTCCACAGGCGCTGCAGCAGACAGGGCCACCGCCCCGGTGTTGGTGAGCGTATAGGTATAGGTGATGGTGTCGGCTGCATCCGTCAGCGTGGTGTTTGCACCTTTGTTCACCGTGGGGGCAGCGGCGGATTTGGCAATCGTCAACAGGGCCATGTTGATGGTTGCAACGGCGGTGTTGGAATCATCAACGCCGTCATTCACTGTAACATTCACCGTTTTGACAGGGCCTGCGGGAACGGCCGCTGTGCTGGAATAACCAATGGAATTCAACGCGGTTTGATATTGTGCCAATGTGCCAACACCACTGAGGGTAAGGATGCCGGTTCCCGCGTTATAACCAGAAGCCGTGATGCCCGCAGGCAAGGCGGCAATCACGCTGAGTAAATCGGTTGCGACCGGGCTGTTCACTGCAATGGTTGCCGATGAAATTGTGGTGCCATCGTCCAAAATCGCTGCATCGGTTGCAGCAATGGCAGTAGGGGCGCCGCCTTGATCCCATGTTGCTGTATAGCCCGTGCCGGCAAGCGCTGCGGAAAGATCAAGAGCGGGCGGGTTATTCAATATCGTCGAGGTGGAAATAAACGCGGTTGAATCGTATTGAGCGTCTCCCACATCGGCAATGCGGATGGTGATAGTGTAAGTTGTGCCCGGGACGACATTGAAGGCGTTGATGAACATCGTCGTTGCGCCATTGTAGGCGGTGTCGGGAATAGGCGGCGTGGCGGTTGTGTTGTCACGGTAGTAACCTGCATAGCTGCCGTTATTCACGGTGTTGATGTCAGTGCCTGTGGCCGTTCCAGGGATCGTGGCGAAATTGAAATTTGTATAAGCGCCACCATTAAGCTTCATCGAAAAGTTATCGGTGAATGTGGTGTTTACATATTGGTTATATTCTTCGGAAGCAAAAACCGATGCAATCGACATGCGGTTTACGCCGGGTTTTGGTATGAAGGAGAATGTGAAGGTTGCAACGTCAAACTCATTCGCCCCCGCATTCGAAATGCCGGTACCTGCCGTTGATCTGAAATTTTGCGGGTTGGCATTTGGCAAACTGCCGGCAGTGAGCGGAGCTAAACTGGCGTTGCCCGTGCTGAGCACGATGCCGCTTGATATTCCCAGATTTGATCCTGAGGCAGTGAACGTGCCAGCCACTGTTGCAGAGCTGCCGTTGGCTAATACAGGGGTGCCCGTTAGTGTGATTCCTGGATTAGCCGCCGCAATGGTTGAAGCCAATGTTGCCGCACTTGTTGTGCTGGTGACGGTTATTGTGGCGCTGGCTGTGGTTGCAAAAGCGACTGCGCTGATGAAGAGCGCCGCAAATCCGGCGATCCAATCCCAGAATTTTGCGATTGTTCTTTTTGACTTTGAACGCACGACTAAGCCCACATCCCATATAGCGGAAAAGTTGCTACAAATACCGCTGGTAGTGGGCTAGCAATTTGTAGTTAAAACTTGATAAAGCTTTTGGTTGTTTATGCCTTATTTGGCTTAGGCCCCAAAAGTTAACTGGTGATAGTGCTAATCTGGTCGGCCCATCAACTGGCGCAGGCCCTTCAGTGTGTCTTCACAGTCTTTCTGGTTGAGCTTGACCAGCGTGTTTTTAGACTTGGTGAACAAGGCTTTGGCCCGCGGGCTTTCCAACTTAACGCGCTCTTCAGGCTTGGCGTTTTCATAGAGATTTGCGGCGTCTGCCGTACAATCGGCAAAAGCTTTCATTGGTGAAATGACAGTCGCAGCGATAGCCAGCAACAAGGTGAAGCGCATCTTATCAGAACCCATAATTCAACGTTCGCCAGTTAGGCGAGGAATGGTTAATAGTTCTTCACGATTGACTGCTGGCAATGAAATTTAGTCTTTGGCGCGCTCAACGTAAGAGCCATCTTGGGTATCCACCACAATACGCGTGCCCACGTTAATGTGCGGCGGCACCAGGGTGCGCACGCCATTGTTCAGCATGGCCGGCTTGAAGGAGGATGACGCGGTTTGGTTTTTAATGGCCGGCTCGCATTCAGTGATTTCCAAGGTTACGCGCGGTGGAATTTCAATGGAGATGGGGCCATCAAAGCATCATCGCCATTGTTTCACCCCTGAACTTCGAACGCCAGCCGTCACCTTTTCCCGCAAATTCTTTTCCACTTGTAACCCAGGAGTAACCCAGAGCTGCTTTTGGCGTTCGGCCCTAAAACAGAAAAACCCACCATCTCATTGAAATAGTGGGCTTTAATTTGGTTGCGGGAGCCAGATTTGAACTGACGACCTTCAGGTTATGAGCCTGACGAGCTGTAGCCTCTGGGGCAAAGTTAGCACAAATTGACGAATCGCACGATTGGAAAAGGCGGGAAAACGCGAGCATTGCTGGATAGATGATGAAATTACTGAAGCACAATCAAACGAGGGTATTTGGGGTGGAGATCGCAGCATTCCTGCCACGACCACTTTTGCGATTTAGTAATTGGAAGTCGACTTCGCCCGGGTTGCAAGTGACCACTCTTTCAGTTCATCAATATGGTAGAAAACTCTGCCGCCATGTTTGCGAAAATTCGGGCCCGTGCCCATCCACCTCATGTTGTCGCGTGTGTGCTTTTTGAGGCGGATAGGTTCCAGCTTCAGCAACGCTCAGATAAGGGCTGGTCTGTTTGTCGTTCATTTTTGTTCTCCTACTTATCATGACATCAGTGTCACGCGGAGATAAGTGAATGGCTTGTGCTGGCCATTTTTTGATCTAGGTTTTCGCTTTGCGCGGGATTTCAGTGACGTATAGAATCTCTTGCTATAGCTCGTTATTGTGCTGTATTGTGAGCTATAGAAAAGGATTCTATAACTTATGCGGTGGAACTGGGAACAGAAAGACTGGCCAGAATTCTTATATGATGCCAAAGCCGTGGAAGCTCTGGAGCGGCAGTTTTTGTGGCAATCTGGGGAGTTCATGGGCGTGTTCCGGCATGTTGGAGCCGATGACCAGAGTGCTTTGCGCATTGAGCTAATCAGCGAAGAGGCGATCAAGACCTCGGAAATCGAAGGAGAAATCCTCAACCGGGACAGCATCCAGTCCTCCCTGCGTCACCAGTTTGGCCTCGGGCCGGAAGGCTCTGATATTCCGGCTGCCGAACGCGGTATCGCCAGCTTGATGACAGATCTCTTTGAGCGCTTTACAGACCCGCTTAACGATGCGATTTTGTTCGCTTGGCACAACCATCTCCTGAGCGGTAACAAAGATCTAAAAACTATAGGTGGTTACCGCACGCATGATGAACCGATGCAAGTTGTCTCCGGCCCGATCCACAAGCCAATGGTCCATTTCGAGGCGCCGCCTTCAAAAGTCGTTTCATCAGAAATGCAGCGCTTTATCGCTTGGTTCAATGACACGTCACCTTTGGGTAAAGCACCGCTGCCCGCACTCACCCGCGCCGGGCTGGTGCATCTGTACTTCGTGTGCGTCCATCCATTTGAAGATGGCAATGGCCGGATCGGGCGGGCGCTCGCAGAGAAATCTCTAGCACAAAATCTTGGTCATCCCAGCTTGATCGCACTTGCCTACACGATCGAACGCAAGCGCAAGGACTACTATGCAGCACTTGAACGCAATAACAAAAATATGGAGGTGACAGATTGGCTAAGATATTTTGCTGAGACTGTCATCGAAGCCCAGTCCACGACGATCAGGCGTGTCGATTTTTACGTTACCAAGGCCAGGTTCTACGACCGATTGCGCGGTCAACTTAATGAGCGGCAAGCAAAAGTGATCGCCCGCATGTTCAAGGAGGACATCGACGGGTTCAAAGGCGGTCTATCAGCTGAAAACTATATCTCCATCACAGGAACATCCAGAGCCACTGCGACCCGCGATCTTCAAGACCTCGTGGAGAAAAAAGCACTCACCAAAGCAGGTGAACTCAGACACACAAGATATTTACTGAAGTTCGAAACCTCCGCTGAAAACTGAATTTCCAATACTTCGCAAATTTCGTACTCGTCGCTTCCTCTCCGATCAAAAATGGGATTTGTTTAACGTCAATCATTTGCAAATCCTGTTAGGTTAGTAAGTCCGGAAACTTTAACTTCATCTGCTGCTAAATCGAAATTTTGATTGACCAAAAGGTTATTCTGATAGTCAATTGTTGAGCGTCGCGATGTAGAAGCTGCATGGCAATTGCGGAATATAAATCTTGTGGCGGTGTTGTGGCGGAAACGACCGTTATGTTCCGTCTCCGTTCATGCTAATTGGTCTCTTGGCGATCGCGTAAGTTATTGAAAAACCTCAATACACACCAAGAGTATTCACCTTGACATCGTAGTGGTCGTTGGTTCGATCCCAATACCGCCCACCATTTATTTCCCTACCAAACACGCTGTTTTATAGGTTCAGCAATCATCCGGACATTTCCGTGGCTTGCGGCGATAGTTCGATCTCAGTTTACCCAATTGCTCGTAATATTGACGAAACTAGACGGCGCTAGGGTTGGGAATCTCTGTTGCCCTAAATTTTGGTCAACGCATCACCCTAGTATTGCTGACATCGCTCTTGCTTTTGGTCATCTCTCAATTGATTTTCCAGCGCAGTTCAAAATCTGCGCGCAGCTAGGAGCATTTTATAAGTTAAAGGCATCCAACGTGCGATAGATACCGATGGTGGCTGCAACGGCAATTTTGTGCATGCTGTGAAAAGCAATTGGTTGAATGGGTGTAACAGGGAAGGGCAGGTGGCCTTGATCGCCATCCGCAAAAAAGCGCCCAAGTGACTGGCCCATTGCAGTCATCAGTGCAACACCACGACCTTGGCAACCAACAAATGCCCACAAGCCGCTTTCAGGTTGATGAAGATGCGGCCAATGATCGGGTGTGAGGGCAACCCTGCCAAACCAGCGCTTTTCAATTTTTATGCCCGCTAATTGAGGAAACAACCGCACCATTGTTCGTGCGAGATGGTTCCAATCATCGGCGCTACTCGGCTCACTCATCCTACCACGCCCGCCCAAGACGAAGCGTCCATCAGGGCTGCGGCGATAATAGGCAAGCACACGCCTTGAATCAGAAACCGCCTGGCCACCTGGTAAAATAGCAGCGCCCAGAATTTCGGGCAAGGGTGCCGTGGCAATCTGGAATGAATGAACCGGTACAAGCGAGCGCTTTAGTTGCGGCAACAATTCATCACAATAGGCATTGGTGGCCAGCAAAACTTTCTGGGCTTTTACAATTGCTGTCGACGTTTCCAATTCCCAGCTCGAGCCATTGGAAACTATACGGGATACTTTGTTTTCTTCAAAAATATGAACGCCCGAATTTACTGCAATCCTGGCCAGCTCTCGAACATAGGCCAAAGGATCAATCACCCCGGCGCGCCGATCAATCCAACCACCTGCATATCCTTGCGCACCAGTAAGCGCTTGAATCTGAACTTTATCGAGCAACCCAACGTCTGCGCCACGGCTTTGCCACTGGGTTACACGGCCTGCTGCGGTCTCTAGGGCCTCCATCGTAAGCGAAGCCTGGATCCAACCTGTCCGACTTTGGGATACATCGAGTTTTTCATCTTTGATCAATGAAAACACCCGGTCTGAAGAGGCACCAACAAAACTCGCCAATCTTTCGCCTCGTTCCGCCCCTAGCTGTTTTATGATATCTTCAGGATCATATTTCAGGCCCGGAATAACTTGCCCACCGTTCAAGCCAGAAGCTCCACCGCCCACCAAACCGGAATCAAGCACGCACACGGAAACACCCGAGCGGGCGGCAAACAAAGAAGTGACAAGGCCCAATATCCCAGCGCCAACAATGCTGAGATCATACTTCCGGTCAGTGCCTATTACTTTGGAAAATAGAGGGGCTGGCACACCTTGCCAGACAGGGGTCGAAAAAATATCGTCTTTTTTCATAAGAGAAACCATTTCACAGAATTTAGAACAGGGAATGTAGCTCTATACTTCCATTTCCGCATCAATGTTTTCCAACCCAAACAAACGATGGGCCTTCTCCAGAAAGCCTGATATCAAGGTCTGATTGGTATAATTGGTCTGCGTACTGCTGAAAGTCGAAACAACAATGTCTGATGCCGATCCTATTCCGGTGGTTGAACAGAGGGCAAACAAAGACGCGCCTGACATGACGAGGAAAGCGCTTGAGCAACGCATTCGCCAGCAAGAGATATTGGCGGAACTGGGCGTGATTGCCCTGCATGGAGCAGCTTTTGACGAACTTCTGTCGGAGACAGTGCGCCTCACCGCCGAGGGTTTGCATGTACAATTTTGCAAAGTTCTCCGTCATATCCCTGATGATAACCGCCTGCTCGTTGTGGCCGGAGTGGGCTGGAATGAGGGTGTTGTCGGAGTGGCAAGTATAGAAGCGGATTTAGGATCACCAGCAGGGTTTGCTCTGCGAACGGGCAAAGCGGTAATCTCCAATCATTTGGAAAATGAAGATCGATTTCGCACCCCCGAGCTCCTCGCCAACCACGGAATAAAAAGAGCTATGAACGTTATTTTGCAAGGCGATGGCAAGCCATTTGGCGTCCTCGAAGTTGATAGTAAATCAGACAATGAATTCGTTGAGCATGACTTGGCATTCCTCCAAGGTGCTGCAAACGTATTGGGCATGGCCATTGAGCGTGAACGCCACGAGCGTCAATTAAACGATGCGCTGGCTAGGCAACAATTTCTAGTGAAGGAGATGAACCACCGGGTAAAAAATAGCCTCACCATCGTTGTGGGATTGCTGCGCATGCAGGGTCGCACCGGAGATGGCGAAACAGCCGACCAATTTGAGGAGACAGCAAGACGAGTGAGTGCGATTGCTCGTGCCCACGAACGGCTATACCAAAATAACAACGTCGGAAGTATGGATCTTGGTACCTACATCGAAGAAGTCAGCGGCGATATGGACTCGTCAGTTGCCCACTGTAGTGTGCAAGTCGAGGCTGAACGTGGTATCTATGTAAAAGTAGACAACGCCATTTCTGTTGCACTTATCATCGTCGAGCTCATCACGAACTGTGCAAAATATGCATATCCGAACAGCGCAGAGGGAAAAATCTGGATCAGTATAAAACGTGAGGGCGAAAAGAATATCTTGATAGTGGTTCGGGACGAAGGGGTGGGCTTTCCCAATGAATTTGATCCAAGTAAATCTCGTGGGTTGGGAATGAGGATTATGCAGTCTTTCGCCCAGCAGTTGAATATCAAACTAACTTTTGAGCGCAGGTCACTTGGTTCAGCAGTAACGCTACTTTTCCCTATGGATGATCTCTAACATTTTCATTTTCATTGCGGGCATTACAATTAGAGCACGTTCACATCGCGCGTCGTGGAATCAATCTCATTGTATGAACAACGAAATCAAGCACCGGCGCTGATGGCGCTATAGTCAAAAAGACCCGCCTTTGAAAACTCCACCCTGAACAGAAAATGCCCTCATTGCTGAGGGCATTTTAGCTTTTGAATAAAAATTAAGGTGTCTTTGTGGTGCCAGATGCAGGTGCGCTATTTGCCGCTGGCGGCGGTGCACTAGGGTCAACAGCTGTCGATCCAGCAGCTGGTGGCGCAGTAGGGACAGCGGTCCCGGATCCCGCCGCAGCGTTTGGCGTGGGCGCTAATTCCGTCTTGGTAACCGTTGATGTAACTGCGGTTGACGGCGATCCAGTGGCGTACAAATAATAACCACCGACGAGCACAACAATTGCCAAAATTACATACAACATAGTGCTGCCTGTCTGTGCCTTTTCCTGTTCCTGCCGCATTTGCGCGGTAGAAGGTTTAAAAGGCTCATTCAGGGGCTCAGTCTCCGGTGAACTTCGTGTGTAAACTGGAGCTTTAATAGGATTTGCCATGATATGTTTCCTTACAAAATTTAAGTTGAAAATTCTCTAGTGGGACAAACTGGATAAGGCTGCCTCCACCATGAGGTTCATAAAACCATCCAAGGTCGAAATGGTTGCAAGTGCCAAATGCAACGCGACGACGAATGTCGTGCCAGTTGCGCAAGTGCCATCTCAAACACCAGGACAGCCACCATTCCCGCCGGACATGCAACCAGATAAAATTGCTGTGACCCGGATGGCCAGAAGTGGTTTCAAGATTAGTCAACGAATTGGGGGTGTCATTTTCACTACCCTTCGGTTTATATCTTCGATGCGCTTATCTAAAGATAGGCACGTGAATTGAAACGCGCGCCAACAGAAATTGTTCCAGTTCCGGTCCAATCTATCGCGGAAAGGATAACTTGGAGCGCCTTGGTTTCCGCTTTGTGATCGAAGATGCCATGGGCTAAACTGCGTGATGCCAATGAGATCAGCTCAGGCTTTAAAATTTTTTACTGAGGAAGGCCGAGTCTTTAAGCCCAAACCGCCAAGGCTGGTGCACGGCTTTGCTTATTCCAATTCTGTTGCCAACACACACGTCAGCTATTTTTTTTTCATGTTTGATAACGAAAGGAATTTTAGTGAGCGGTAATCCGTCCTGTTCGCGGGTTATCGCAAGTGCCTCACACAATCTGCCGGGGCCAGAGCAAAGAAGTCGAATGGAAGATTGCTTCCGACGAACTTGCATAACGTCAATTCCGACTTTGGGCTCTAATGCACGAATAAGTACGGCTGAACTCGATGAGCAAACCAAATTAAAGCACCAATGTAACCCGTATGAACGATACACATATGCTCGCCCCGCAGGACCAAACATACTCTTATTTCGTTCAGACATGCCGCTAAAACTATGTGAAGCCGGGTCATCGGGCCGATACGCTTCTGTTTCGACTATTGTTCCACCAATACCTTGAAACAGCAGAGAAGCGCCAATGAGTTCGCGAGCGACCGCGATAGCGTCTCGCTGAAAGAATGTTTCGTCAAGCTCACACATTAAAGATAATTCCCACCGAATTATTCGACAGGTATTCTATTTTACACTTTGCAAGTCGTTGCACATTATTTCTTTTTTGATTTCCAACCACAGCAGATAATAATCGGCTAGCCCAGATTATTAATAAAAACATGCGTCAGAAAAAACTGTCACCACGCTGGCGCTTCAAATTTTCTTCTACAATGTTAAATTTATCAAGGGAACAAATACTGCGAGGTCACGTTATCTCCGAGCAACTATCACTTTTGTTGTGAAAGGATATGGCCGTGAAACGCACTGCAAGCTATAATTGCGGCCATCATCCAGTTGAAAGCCACACCGGACGAGAAATTAATAAAGCCCTCCAGCTTCTTGACGCTCAATATAGTTGTCGGATAGTTGCCGGCGGCGCGGTGACCGTTTTTCTTGAAAAATCGCGACCTCAGATTGTTTTGCCAGGCCATTATAGTGTTGGATGGAATTCTTATGCTCCGGCGTTCGAACCAAATTTTGGTCGTAGATCACCTTTATGTTTGACATCTTGGCTTATGACCTTCACCCCTCTAGCTTAGTCTACCAAAAGGGTCTTGGATTAACACTAACATCGAAGACGAATAGCTGCGAGATCAAATAAATGAGTTCGGCTGGTTCACGGTCAATTAAATTTCGGATTGTGGCCTTGGTTGCGCTGATTATAGCGCCGTTACTTGTTATGTTTGCCCTTGTCACCTTGAGCTTGGTTAGAGAAAATCGCCTGGCGATTGAATCGCAAAGGCAAAATTCAGCGCACCAGCTTTCTGCAGCAGTTGACCGAGATTTTGTTGAGCTGAAGGGGGAATTAACGGGTATTGCGGTATCGATAGCAGCTCGTTCCCTGCCCAATCTCGAGTTTGAGCAGCAACTGGCCAGAAAAGCCAGATCTACCCGAATTATTAGAATGTGGACCTTTTCACGCAATGGAACCCCGAAAGAATACTTTACGGAAGCGTTACCCGATTCTCACAAACATATTTTGACCGACGATTTTGTTTCGCGCGTTTTCGCGGGCAGATTTGCCACATCAGATGTTCAAGGAGAGGGGATGGGCAGCGCCACCATTGTGATTGGGGTGCCGGTTTTTGGTGAAAAGGATACCGTTGAATTTGGATTAGCCGGCGAAGTGAGTGTGGCAGCTTTTAATCAAGCTTTTAATGATGCGAGTATGAGCAACAGCTGGATTGCTGGTGTGGTTGATCAAAAAGGAAACTTTATAGCGCGTAGCTTAGACGCAGAAAGTAAAGTGGGAACGGCAGCCCGACCGGAACTTGCATTGGCTGCGCACGAAGGTACTAAAATCGGCGTATTTGAAAATGTTACATTTGAAGGAACACCGGTTTTAAACTCCTTTGAGCGTTCGCCGCTCACTCAATGGACGTCTGTGGTAGCGGTGCCGAAGTCAGAGCTTGCGGCGCCGTTTCGACGTGCCTTGATCTATACTGTTTTAGGAGGTTTAGCAGCACTTGGCCTTTCACTTTTTGCCGCCTCATTGATGGCGGCAAAAATTGCCAAGCCCGTCTCCAACCTCAGCCGCTATGCAACATCTTTGGCCCAAGGACAAAAAGTTGAACCAGAAAAATTTCACATTACAGAAATTGAAAACGTGCGCGCTTCACTTAATTTGGCGATGGCAAAATCCGCAAGATTGAATGCACTGATCGCATCCTCCGGTGATGCAATAATCGGCGTAGATCTCAGCAGTAACATTCAAGCTTGGAACATGGGCGCCGAAATGCTGTTTGGCTATGCAGCTGATGATATTATTGGTAAGCCCAAATCAGTTCTTGTTCCTGAAGATCTGCGTCTTGAATTCGATGCGCAACGCCCGAAAATACTCGCTGGCGAAGTTGTGCGCGCGGAATCTGTACGTTTAAGTCGCGAAGGTCGGCGTGTAGCTGTCGAATTTGTAGATGCACCCATTATAGATTCTTTCGGTGCCGTTATAGGTTATTCGACTATAATACGCGACATCGGTGAACGAGTAGCCGCTCGCGATCATCGCCAGCTGCTCATGCGTGAATTGGCCCATAGAACCAAGAACCAACTCGCCATAATTCAATCTATTGCACATCAAACCAAACGCAATAGCAGCTCACTGAATGATTTTATTGCCGCATTTAATGGCCGCATCCAGGGACTTGCAGCTTCACATGATATTTTGGCGAAACAACAATGGCAAGCTATTCCGATTAATGCCCTAGTGAAATCTCAAGTCGCTGTTTTGGTGAGCGACATTGATAAGTCCATGACGATTTCGGGGCCGGATATAGCGCTTACAGCAGTTCATGCTGAAGCCTTGGGTTTGGCTTTGCATGAGTTGATCACAAATTCGATTAAATATGGTGCGTTAGGTGCGGCAGAGGGGCGGGTGGCAATCACGTGGCGCGTTGCCAGTGTATCTGGCCCGGCGCGAGTTTTCTTTAAATGGCAAGAAATGGGCGGGCCTAAAATTAAAAAACGGTCGTCGCGTCAAGGATTTGGGACACGCGTTTTAAATAACATTGTGCCTCTGTCTCTGGGCGGCGAAGCTCACATTAAATATCGCCCTGAGGGCCTATACTGGCAGGCAATTTGGGAACTTAAAACCTAAGCGCAAGAGTGGCGTTCTGGGCAGAAAATGCTCATAAATTAATTATTCGCAACGCCTTGACGACTTTTCAGAATTCATTTCTGCTTCTTGGCAGAAGCCGCTTCGTCAAGCTCCTCCAAAAGATTCAAAAAACGATCGGGCACAGGCTGATTGGCTACTTCGTCATAATATTTTCGCAGTTGCAAACCAATAAGATCTGTGGCTTCTGGCTTTGAAGACAATTTCAATGGTTTTATTTGCTTTTTCAACCCGCTGCCCCTGTTCTCTTTCTTAACCTTTGCCATCATTCATCTTAAACATACCAAAACTTGGTGAAGCCGAGCGGAAAAATCACTCTTTGCAGAACCGTAAATACCAAAACGACTATCTGAAATAATAGTTCCATGTTAACAATATTACACATCACACGGAACCAAATACGAATTTGTGCATTTAGCATAGGGCCATCAATTATCAACTTATCGCCCATTGATAATGTTAACAAAAACGGGGAACTCATGAAGCTTGCACTCGATATTGCACCACAACTTCCCTATTTGCGCCGCTTTTCGCGAGCATTGACTGGCAGTCAAAGCAGCGGAGATACTTATGTGGCTGCACTTCTTGAAGCTCTTATTGCGGACCCGACGCAGTTCGACCCTGGGCCTAACATCCGAGTCGCGATCTATCGCAGCTTTTGCCAATTATGGGAGTCTATTTCGCTTAATCTGCTCAAATCCAGCGGCGTTCATGCTTGGGAAGAAGCGACCCAGCGGCAACTTGCCCATGTGAACCCCAAAGCACGTGAAGCATTCTTGCTCGTTGCCGTTGAAGGTTTTACGGTCGCAGAAACCGCTTTAATCTTGGACAGTTCCCCAAGCAAAACCAAAAAGCTGTTGGATGAGGCGTCGGTTACTATTCTTCACCAAGTGGCAACAGATGTTATGATTATCGAAGACGAACCAATTATTGCCATGGATCTTGAAGCCTTGCTCGAAAGCCTAGGCCATAAGGTGATAGGCATTGCGCGGACGGAAAAGGAAGCCATTCGTTTAGCTGCGGCTAAACGGCCAGGATTGGTTTTGGCCGACATCCAGCTTGCCGATGGAAGTTCAGGCCTTGATGCAGTTAAAAATATTCTAGCGGAAATTTCAGTTCCAGTTATTTTCATTACTGCATTCCCAGAGCGTCTGTTAACGGGCGATAATCCCGAGCCGACATTCCTGATCACAAAGCCGTTTATGCCCGAAATGGTCAAAGCGGTAGTCAGCCAAGCGCTATTCTTTAATGAAAAACCTAGCGCTGCTGCTTAAACCGGGCCGAACCTAAAGACATTCTTGGCGGTTTCTGCTCGCGCTGGCATGACACCCGCTATTTCATTGAGATGGCTGGCTCAACGAAATAGAAGAGAAGTGACGCTTCATTTTTTGACAATCGAGAAATTAGAAAGCGGATCCAAGGGGGTTCGCCTTATTTTCGAACTTACCAGGCAGAAGTTCCCGGCAGCGTGATCATGTGGGTGGCGCCATCATCACGCAAAGTGACAATGTAATCTCCATTTCCGGTGGAACTCACGTCTGGTGACGTTTCACCTTGCGTCGTGAAGCGGTGCGCAAACTTCAACTGATAGGTGGCCCGGCCGTAACGAATTGTCACCTCCGCCTCGGGCCAAAGGGCCGGAAGAGATGGCTTCACGCGCAAGGTGTTTGCCTCCTTCACGATACCTAAAATCGCTTCCAACCCTGCACGATACATCCAACCTGCCGAACCTGTGTACCACGTCCAACCACCGCGACCAGTGTGCGGAGCAATGGCATAAATGTCTGCGGCCATCACATAAGGCTCCACGCGATATTTTCGAACGCCATCTTCAATCAGCGCGTGATTGATTGGGTTCATCATATTAAACAGCCGCTCGGCACGTTCGTGTTGACCCAACATCGAATGGGCAAAAATAGACCAGATCACGCCATGAGTATATTGCCCGCCATTTTCACGAACTCCGGGCGGATAGGCTTTGATATAACCCGGATCCTCTGCGCCCTTGTCGAACGGTGGCGCAAACAACTGCACCACCTGTTCGTCCGGGTGCACAAGTTGCTGGTGAAATTCTTCCATTGCTTGAAGGGCACGGCCAGACTCTGCTGAACCTGATATCACCGCCCAAGATTGAGCGATTGCATCGATGCGACATTCCTTATTTTGCGATGAACCGAGCGGTGTTCCATCGTCAAAGTAAGCGCGTCGATACCACTTTCCATCCCAGCCATTGAGTTCCATCGCCGCAGACAATTTAGAATGATGGATAGTCCAAGACTCATGTCGCGCTGGATCGTTACGCACGGTAGCGCGTGCTGAAAACACTTTCAGCGTATGCAGCAAGAACCACCCAAGCCAAACACTCTCACCTTTGCCATTTTCACCAACACGGTTCATGCCATCATTCCAGTCACCCGTGCCCATGAGAGGCAAACCGTGCTCGCCTATCGCCAAACTGTGATCGAGAGCCCTTGCGCAGTGTTCGTAAAGCGTTGCTGTCTCCGCTGCCAAAGACGGTTTAAAAAAGGCATCATGCTGGCCCGTACCCACCGACTGCCCCTCAATGAATGATACCATCTCATCAAGAATGCCGTTGTCGCCGGTAACTTGAATATAGTGATCAACACAATAAGCCAGCCAAACTGTATCATCTGAAATATGGGTACGCACACCCATGCCCGTTGAGGGCAGCCACCAATGCTGAAAATCCCCTTGCACAAATTGGCGTGATGCTGCGCGTAAGATATGCTCACGTGCCAGCTCAGGTCGTGTGGTAAGCAAGGCCATTGAATCTTGCAATTGATCGCGGAACCCATAAGCACCACTTGCTTGATAGAATCCCGATCTGGCCCACATGCGGCATGAGAGAGTTTGATATTGCAGCCAACCATTCATCATCAGGTCAAATGAGCGATCAGGCGTTTTGACCTGCACGGAGTTGAGTGTCTGCGCCCAGTAGTATTTAACCTCTTCCAAAATATCGTTGGGACTTTTTAATCTGTACATGGCAATAAGCGCTTGAGATTCAATTAATGAATTTGAAACTCCAAGAATAATCGTGACGTCAGAAGATTGTCCTGCGGCTAGTTCAATAACCGTTTGCAGCGCACAGCAGGGGTCCATTCCTGCACCCACACGATTTGAAAGCTTTGTCGTTGGAGATAGCCCACTCGGTGCGGCAAGGTTGCCGTGCACTCCCAGGAATTCGCGCCGATCAGCCGACCAACTGGTTTGTTTGCCTTGCATGTCCACAAAGGCTACTTGGTGGCCATCTTCATTGCGCCACGGATTACGGGCAATCATTGCACCGGTTTGTTCGTCAATGGAAGTAATTACAAACGGGGCGGAAGCTGGGCGTGAGCGGCCGAGAACCCAGTCAGCATAAAATGTAACTGCGAGACTTCGAGGGGCGTTGCCCGAATTTGTTATCTTCAAGCGCGCTATTTTAACTGCATCCCCCAACGGTACCATCTGCAATAGTTCCATCTTTAAATTGTGCACATTGCGTTCATAGACCGTGTAGCCAAAGCCATGACGCGTGACATGCGTGCCTTGTTGTGATTGCAATGGCGCGAGCATTGGTGACATGAGTATGCCGCTTTCCATATCTTGCACATAGAATATCTCCGACGGCCTGTTACTGACCGGATCATTACTCCATGATGTTATTTGGTTTTCGCGCGCGTTGCCAAACCACGTGTAGCCGCAACACTCGGCACTTGCATGAAACCCAAACTGCGGATTGGCAATCACGTTAATCCAAGGAGCGGGTGTGGGATTGTCTGCCTCCAAGACAACCACGTATTCCCGGCCCTCTGCCGCAAAACCTCCATAGCCGTTGAAATATTCCAGCTCAGAAGTGGCAATGGGAGTGGCTGTTGATTTCGGCTCGAAGATTTTCCGTTCAACTGGCGCAATACGATTTTCGCGCAGGCGGCCTAACTGTTTGGCTAAACTGCCGCGGCGCGCATAGAGCACAACACGTGCAGCACTGACCACAACTCGAAGCGTTTCTTGTGAAGTGAGATCTGCCCGCACCAAAAAGATTTGATTGGTTGCACGCAATGTGCTGATTTTGCGGACCAATGCTTCGATCTCGGTGTGCAAATCTTGAACATAGGACGACATCCTATCATTAAGAATTACTAAATCAGCGATGAGACCCTTCGCCTTCCAATACTCGAAAGCTTGCAATACCTGTTGCACCATCGAGATATCTTCAACTTCATCAATACGCAGCAGCAGAATTGGACGATCACCTGAAATACTCTGTGGCCATAACGCAGATTGTGGTCCCATATCTTGTATCATTGTGTTGGCGGGTGCGCGCAGCGCGGAATTTGTATAAATTAGATGACTGGCTAGGCTTTGATAAAGATTTGCCTCCTCGCTGCTAACACCTAAATGCCGCAGCTGAATCTGCGCCTGTGTCCAGGCTAGCATCTTCGCGCGGTCATAGGCGGTGTGTTGACGGTGACGATCCACTAAGTCGAGAACTGCATCGCGAGATTCCGCCACCACAGTCCATAAGGTACAGTGCATTTGTCGGCCCGCTGGTATCTTCATACGCTTGCGCAGCGCAAAAATGGGGTCGAGCACCGTTCCAACAGTGCCAGAGAGCCGATTATTTGATTCCATTGCAGCAGGCTCGCGCACCACACGTCCACGGCCAATAAAAGCTGCGCGATCTGTTTCATATTCCAAATCACCGGTGTCATCGCCATGGATAAGCAAGAACTGCGCTGCCCAGATCTTGGTTTCATTGGGTGAACGCCGACGACGAGTTGCGACTAATGCGCTGTGCTCCGCCACAAACTCTGTCTCAACGAACATTTTCGAAAATACAGGATGAGCCTCATCAGAACTGGCAGGCGCAAGCACAAGCTCCGCGTAAGTTGTCAACTCAACCTCGCGCAAAAACCGACCGCGATTGATTATGGTAATGCGCTTTGCTTCGGCATTATCTTCAGGAGAAACCACGCATTCCATCGTTGTCTCGAAATTGGTGTCTATTCGCGCGAACTCGGCCTTCTCTTCAGTAAATGTTGCAGTATAGATTTCTGCCGGCTCCGCAGTGGGAGCAAAACCTGCCGACCAAATCTTCCCTCCACGTCTATCGCGTAAATAAACGAATGTGCCCCAGTCATCCATAACACCATCTTCGCGCCAGCGCGTAATTGCGTTGCCATTCCATACGCTATACCCGCCTCCGGCAGCTGTTAGCATGACGTGATAGTGGCCATTGGAAAGTAAATGGGTTGTCGGTAAACTTAAAAAAGGTGCAGTAAAAACACGTGGACTTGCCTTTGCTGAATCGCGTGCGGCGGGATTGCCCATCAGTGGATCAACATGTGCATAACTAATCGGCACGTCACGCGGCGCCCTTTCTTGCAATAATAACTCGGCTGCCCGGATCATGGGTTCAGTGTGAAAACGTTCTCGCATTTCGCCGTCATTTACGGCATTGAGAATGGCCACAATCGTCATGCCCTGATGATGGGCAAAATATGCTTGAACGACTGCCACGGTCTGATTTGGCGGCAGCCGTGACGGTGTAAAATCAAGTGCCTCATAAAATCCATAAATGCCGCGCCCACCTTCGTTGACAAGTCTTTGGTAATTCTTTGCGGCGGCAGAAGGCGATACCATCGCGGCCAAACCCGTTGCATAAGGCGCAATCACAAGGTTATCTGGTAAACCGCGCTTCAGGCCAAGCCCTGGCACACCAAAATTCGAGTACTGATAAGAAAACTCCGCATCACGCGCATTGAAAGCCGATTCCGAAATGCCCCATGGAACGCCTTGTGCAGCAGCGTAAGACATCTGGCGTCCGACGATGCGTTGCGCTGTTTGATCCAAAAGGCCACCGCTCGGTGCACGCATCACCAAGGAAGGCATCAAATATTCAAACATTGAGCCTGACCAAGATAGCAAGGCAGCAACGCCGTGCACCGCTGTGACCGGGCGACCCAATCGAAACCAATGGCGCGTGCGAAGATCACCCTTGGCGATCGCAAAATAGCTTGCAAGACGTGCTTCCGAGGCCAACAAATCATAACAACTTTCGTCGCGGGCAGATTCAGTTACGCGGTAGCCAATGGAAAGCAATTGACGGCGCGGATCCAACAGAAAATCAAATTCCATTCCTGTCGCCAATGTATGGGCTTCTAAAGCCAAACTTTCTAACCGTTTGTTTAATGCAGACAATGCCAAAGACGTATCAAGGAAATGATTTTCAATTGTTTGGCGCACTGCATTGGCCCAATGTAGAACTTCTGTTGATTGAGCCGTGTTAATTCGTTCGACAAATTCCGTAGTGGCGGAAACAATATTACTTGCTTGAAGCGCAAATGAAACCAAGCGGATTGAAATCATCTCGGGAGTCTCAGCAGCATCTTGCAGCATCACGCGAAATGCGCCAACCTTTTGCTCGAGCTGTTTGCGTAAAGGTCTTAGCTGGCGCCTGTCATTAGGAATTGCCGTCAAGGATTCCAACAACAGATCAAGGGCGTCGCCAATACCATATAGACAAACACGGGGGTCTGTGGGCTGCATTGTCCAGTAAGTACAATAGTTGGAAAGTGCTATGAGATGGCCGGCGAGATTGCCGCTATCCACGGTCGAAACATATTTTGGTTCAAGCGTGCGCAAATCACTTGTGTCATACCAATTGTAAAGATGGCCTTGATATTTTTCCAGCCGACCAATTGTGGCAAGTGTGGATTCAATACGCGATACCGCATCGCCAAGCCCGATCCAGCCAAATTGATGCGCGCTGGCCACCGATAACAAATAGAGCCCGATGTTGGTCGGTGAGGTGCGATGGGCAACAATCGGATTGGGTGTTTCCTGAAAGTTGTCGGGTGGCAACATGTTGTCCTGCGCAGTTACGAATGTTTCGAAGAAACGCCATGTGCGGCGCGCCACCAAGCGAAGATTTTTGCGGTCTTCGGGCGACGACGCAAATGCGTTCTCAAGCACTTTGTTTCGGCTCATCCATGAAGCAATTGCTGGCGCAAAAAACCACGCCAAAGCAAAAGGAACGGAAATGAAGGAAATGAAACCGCCGCGATAATAGATCAGCCAAACCACCAAGGCGCTGGCAAGAACACTGGACGCCATTAAACGGTAGCTTCCAACAATGCTATATCTCTGACTCGAAGCGCTCTGTGCGGCGGTGGTCCATTCTAAAAGATTCCTATGGCTGATTGTCAGGCGATAAAGCGTGCGAACAATAGCGTCTGCCATCATTGCCGCTTGATGAGCGAGAAACAGGAATGCACAGATGGTTATGACCGCAGAATGCCCAAAATCATCCAATAATGATTTTATCCGACTGTTGGTGGTCACCATTTTTTTTGGCAAAAACAAGGTTGAAATTACGGGCAGCAATGTCGGTACAAATAGCAACATAAAGACCAACAGAGTCCACGCCGCCGCGGTATAGCCAGGCAGGAATAGCCATCCTGCAAACAAGGTCAAGATCGTGGCGATGGGGTTCAGCGTTCTGCGAAGATTATCAATCATCTTCCACATGCCGAGTGCAGACATCGACGTTTGCCTGAACCCTATCATCCAAGGCAATAATTGCCAATCTCCGCGTGTCCAGCGATGCTGCCGCGCCGCTGCCACATCATAACGCTCAGGAAATTCCTCAACGACTTCGACATCTGTAACCAGCGCAGCGCGTGCAAAAATGCCTTCAAAAAGATCATGGCTCAACATACTGTTTTCTGGAATCTTGCCCGCCAATGCGGTTTCAAATGCATCGACGTCATAAATTCCTTTGCCAGCAAACGACCCTTCACCAAAAAGATCTTGATAAACATCAGAAACCGCAAAGACGTATGGATCCATGCCGCGCGAGGTTGAATAGATGCGTTGAAATGTGGAGCCATAGTGCCCTACAGGAAGAGACGGCGTTACGCGCGGCTGTAATATTGCAAAACCTGAGGTAACTCTTTTCTGCACCGGATCAAATACAGGTTGATTAAGTGGATGAGCCATTTTTCCGATGAGACGACGCGCAGCGTCGCGGGGCAGTTTAGTATCGGCATCCAAAGTAATAACATAGCAGATGGCTTCAGGTAACGGGGCAGAGATGAATGCGAAACTTGTATCCGTAGCACCCCGCAGCAGACGATTAAGCTCGTGCAACTTTCCGCGCTTGCGCTCCCACCCCATCCATCGGTTTTGTTGCTCATTCCATTTTCTATGGCGATGCAAAACGAAGAATCGATTAGTGCCATGCCGTTTGTTAAGCACTGCTATGCCATCGGTTGCAGCGCGGAGTAGTTCCGCATCAAGAGGTTTGGATTCAGTTGTCGAATCTGTCCAATCGGTTAACAGTGCAAAATAAACTTCGCCCTCGGCGTTTGAGAGGAAATGAACTTCCAGACGCTCGATCAACTCTTCGATGTCATCAAGAGACGTAAGCAGTGTCGGGATCACCACAAGCGTACGAAGATCGGCAGTCACGCCTTCGCGTAAGGCCAGGCCTGGGATAATTTTGGCGCGCATTACTTTGGTCACAGCAAAGTTAATCACTGCCGATGCAAATTCAGATGCAGGTGTGATGAGTAAAGCCAACAGTAAGACAACAATGTGTTGCGGCGAACCAGGCAGTGCCAACCCAAACGCTATTGTAAGCGTGATGATTGTAATTACGCCAATACTGCCGAGATATCCGGCGAGGCCAAGTCGATTTGCCGTCGACTGCAGCCAAGGTAATAAAGTGGGTCTAAAGCCCAACGACTTTTCGAAGTCGGGTCGCCCTGCGCCCAATAAATAATAGCCGGGCTCGGCCTCTTTCATGTCCAGAACGCGTTGGGCTAAAGACTGTTCGTCTAGGTGGCTGCCGCGAGCCAATTCCTCCAAAGCTCTACGGTAAAGTGTCCGACTTGAGAAATCCATCGCGCTATAAGTAGGATGCGTGCGCAGCAATTTGTCGACGAGACTAACACTATCAAACCAAATCTCCCAGTTCACATCAGATATAAGACGCATACTGGTAACAATGTTACGCGCAGTGACGTTTGCTGCGCTCTGTCGGTGATGTTCGTCACTGACAGTGCTCTCTATCGTGCGCCCAAGCAGCTCTAACTTCATATTCAGCCAAGCTAAGGCTTCTGCCGACATTTCGTTTTGGTTGCGCATGCGCTGTATAAACTGAACAGCAAATGCGTCACTGACCTGGGGCTCGCCAACGCTTTCCAATATTTTCTGGAAATTTTGGCCCGGCTCATCGTTACTCAGCAGCGCATCTGCAAGCCCGTCTGCGGAGTCGCGTTCGTCCCGCGAATTCATAATGCGGCGCGAAATTCGCCTGAGGTTTTCGATGAGAATCAAACGTAAACTAATGGCTACCGCCCAAAGCTCACCGATGGTGAGGGGCTGAATTTTCTGATACTCATTCACAAAATCCGCAAGAGCAACAGGATCGAATTGACTATCGTTATGCGCAACATACGCCCACACCAGACCAAATATACGTGGGTGGCCAGCAAGATCGCCCTGGGCCAATTTCGGTAGTTGTCGATAAAATTCAGAAGGAAGATCAGCGCGCGTCTGACGCACCTGCTCTTCGACCAGACTATAGTTGTCAATCAACCATTCCGCCGCCGGGGTTAGTACCTTGCCCTCAGCGACCGCGGCAGAAACATTTCGGTAAGCTTCAAGCAGAGTTCTAGCGTTGTCATCGAGGCGACGAATGATCGAGACTACGGGTTTTGGAGAAGTTGCTAGTTTTTGACTTTCAGCCAAGCTTCGTGCGTGTTGGCGGAAACGTTCGAGACCAAAAATTTCTGAGCTAATTGATTCTAGCTGATCAAACGAAGAACTTTGACTCCACGCCGACCTGCCAAATATTTTTGTCATAGCGTTCGCGTCTCCGATCCTGATTGGCCACGAGTTCATAACGGACAAACAAGACAATTGTTCCTGCTAGCCAACGATGCATCCAAATGTTCTGTAATTTGACGCAATAGGAGGCCAATTGAGCGGCCTCCTGTTGATGTGCTTCTGACACTGAAACAATTTTAATTTATGTAACTGCGTACTTTCGGATCGTAAGTCGGAGCTGCCTTGAGTTGATCTTTGGTAGCGTCAACCACAAGCTTTATAGCATTGCCATCTTTTGTAATTTCAATCGAACTCAACATGACGGCTACGTCTTTGGTTCCCATCCCCAAAAATCCGCCCACACCTAAAACCACGGCCTGAACACCATTCTCAGAAAGGATAAGGTCATCAACCTTGCCCACTTTTTCATCGGCATGACTATATACAGTTTGGCCAATGAAATCGTTGGCGCTCAAAATCTTTGCGCCAGTCATTTTATCGGGTGACACAAGAATATCAATTTTCGCAGGCGCAGTTGATGCGGTGGTTGTGGGGTCCACGGCGGCTTTGCCGGCTGCGGTTGACGCCCCATTCGTTGCCGCATCATCTGCACCCTTTGCGGTATCTGCAGAAGACTTCGGCGTGCCGTCTGGGCACTTTGCCTTGTCGACTACCTGCGTGCCGTCTGCGTTTTTCATCATACAAGTCGGATCTACCGCATTGGCAGTTTGAGCAAACCCCGTAGTTGAAAGCACTAACGGTGCCAAAACTGTCAAAACTAGAAGTGATTTGTTCAACATTTCAATTCTCCATTTTTCAGTGACATCAGGCCACTGCTCTTTCAACTTTTCTGAATGGATATGGTTCCTCCAGTAAGACAGGTTTTCAGTGGAACCAACCCATTGATCGTCGGTTTAAGATGATTAGACAGAACAACTACGGAGACTCATTTTGCCAGCTCAATCCAAATCTCAGCAGAAAGCAGCCGGAGCTGCAC
This sequence comes from Hyphomicrobiales bacterium, assembly GCA_025356765.1. Classification (GTDB taxonomy): domain Bacteria; phylum Pseudomonadota; class Alphaproteobacteria; order Rhizobiales; family Aestuariivirgaceae; genus Aestuariivirga. The sequence continues at coordinate 24,444 of JANXRO010000359.1, forward strand.
TCGCCGTAAAGCGCGGCAAGCAACCGAAAGGCAAGTTGCAAGGTGCGTCTAAGCAGATGTACGACTCGATGAATGAAATTGAACTGAAAGAAATTGCGCATACAAAGCTCAAGGGACTACCTGAACACAAGTAAACAAGCTTTTTTTCGTTCGTAAAATAAATAGGCCTTTTGATACGCCGCGTAAACCAGCGCTCACTTTTTGATCTTACGCCCAACATTTTTTATCAACATTTCAAGGAACCAAAGCGCGGCGTGTTCGTTGTTCACTGACGTTCCATCGATTGAATTGTGCGACTAACAACTTTCATCCCATAAGTGCTTGCATCGTATCCGCAATGGTAAAAGTTCCTGTTGACCCAATTTGAATTCAATGGACGTTTTGGATTTTAACACCCGCAAAAATAGGAGATTGAAATGCTGAAGAAAGTGGATTCAACAAAAACCAAAACATTGGAAGATTTATTCGAACACGCTTTGAAAGATATCTACTACGCAGAAAAGAAGATCTACAAAGCGCTGCCGAAAATGATCAAAGCAGCTCACGATGATGAATTGCGGCAAGCTTTGGAAAATCACCGCGGCGAAACCGAAGAGCATGTTGCTAAAGTGGAACAAATTTTCAACCTATTGGACAAACCACCAAAGGCCCAAAAATGTGACGCCGTTGATGGAATTTTAGAAGAGGCCGACGGCATTTTGAAGGATTTCGGAAAAAGCAAGGCCTGCGACGCGGCTATCATTTTTTCAGGTCAAGCTGTCGAACATTATGAAATCACCCGTTATGGAAGCATGCATATTTATGCATTAGCACTCGGCATGACGGAAGCAGCGGATTTGCTCGCTTCTATTCTCGAACAGGAAAAAGCGGCAGATCAAAAGCTTACAGATTTGGCTGAGGATCGAATTAACCATGCTGCTGAAATCGATTAGCGGAATAAGATGGCTAGCGGAATAAGATGGCGCGGAATCTGTTCCGCGCCCCCTTCCTTCATTTTTTTATTTTAGCCCGCATATTAAAATCAGGGCAAATTCAATGGCGAAACTGATCAACAATGCCAATCAACCGTGGGCTTAATTTGCGCGATGGAGTTTTGAGCAACCGTCGGTGAAACCGGCAGTAGCTCAACCTTTGGTTTCAGGTTTAGAAAAGTTTCTTTACATTTGACAATTTACGCAGTTGGGTCTGGTGACACTTCTGGCTGCTTGAACATCAATTCCTGACGTCCACTTGTGTTTCCAAGAAACTTGCCTCTATAAAAACCGGATGAGGGCTTTCACCAGATTGAGGATGGTTAGTCGCGAAGTTCCCAAGCGCACGATTGTTCCTTTGTTCATTGGCTTCTTCGCCCTTGCAATAATTGTTGTTATGACCTTTTGGTTGAATCAACGCACTCAACAGAATTTCAACAACGTGACCGCAGACCGTTCGTTGCGGACCGCAGTGACTGATTTACGCAACAATATGCAGGCCGCGGAATCCAACCAGCGCGGCTACCTCTATACCGGAAATGAAATCTATCTCGCGCCTTATTCCGTGGCTGAAAGCCAACTTCAAAAGCAACTCCTCAACGTGCAGTCTAGGCTCAAAGATTATCCTGAACTGGCAGCCGCTATCGCGAGGTTGAGCGCCGTCATCGAGCTTAAAAACAAAGAAATGGATGATAGCATTGAGTTGAAGAAGAAGGGTGATGACGCGCTGGCACTCAGTCTGGTGCAATCCAATCGAGGCAAGGCTTTAATGGATGAAGCTAATGTTTTCCTAGGCGGGATTGTCCGCTCGACCGAACAAAGACTTCTAGTAGGCGTTCAGGAACAGCAAAGAGAAGCCTTGCTGCTGAATTGGGTTTCGATCATCGGCGCGTTGGTTATTTTAGGCACCGGAGCTCTCGCTGGGTATTTTGTGCTCAATCACACTTGGAACCTGGCGAAAGCTCGCGAAGAGTTGAATTCGCTAAACTTAAGCCTTGAACAACGCGTGGGTGAGCGAACAACTGAGCTTGCAAACACCAATAATGATCTTCAATTGGCTCGTTACCGCGCCGAGACGCTGCTGGATGATGTCAATCACCGCGTGGCAAATAGTTTGGCAATGGTTTCAGCGCTGGTCAAACTTCAGGCCAATTCAATTTCTGACAAGACAACCAAGGACGCCCTGGAGGAGACCCAATCACGCATTCATGCTGTATCGCTGGTGCATAGGAATCTCTATACGTCTGGTGATGCGAAGTTTGTTTCGCTGGACGAATATCTGACCGGAATCGTACAGCATCTTCAAACTGCCACGCACGACCAAACTCATTCGGTTTCACTGGAATATAGCTTCGCTCACATCCAATTGCTTGCCGACAAAGCCACCAATCTCGGTGTAATCTTAAATGAATGGGTCATTAACGCGATCAAGTACGCTTATCCCTCAGGCTCTGGTGTGGTCCAAATCAAACTCTTACTCACCGAGAACGGCTTGGGTGAATTAACAGTGACCGATGTGGGCGTTGGATTTGATCCCAAAATACGGGCGCGTGGCACAGGTTTTGGCACAAGAATTGTGCGAGCGATGGCAACCAGCCTCTCAGGAACCGTTGAGTATTTGGCGGCAGATCCTGGTGCCATTTCGAAACTTGTCTTTGAGGTGGAACAGGACTTTCCCGTGGATTCACACGGGGGCGACCCCGGTTCGAACAAAAAATGGAGAAGTTAGTGTGATGGCTGATCAAAACGGAATAGAAGTTTTCTCTGCTGCGACCTTACGGTTCCTTCTCTCAACGGCTGTTATTGGTTGCGGCACTATTTCGGCGCTTGGGCAAGAAGGATCGCAGGGCATTACGCGTCGTACAATATTTCCGGTCTTTGACGAGCACGCGCCAGCATGTAGTCGGCCGTCTGGTCTCACCAAGGTTCTGGCATATGTTCAAGAGAACGAGCGTGAATTCCTTCAAGGAGTTGGCAACGGGCTAACACTTGCCGCTAAAAATCGTGGGCTTGAATATCGAAGAGTGGTGGTGGAAAACGACGCGGCAAAAGCTGCACAACAGATTGACATATTTCGCGCCGCTAAGGTTGGTGCTTTGATTGGCACGTCGTCAAACCCCGCTGTTATCAGCGGTAATCTCCAGAACGTCATCTGGTCGGGTGCTTTTGTGGGCACTGTGGTTCCACCGCCAGCGACGTTGCTCCTCAATGCCCCGCAGTATGCAACCGGAAAGGTGCTCACTGACGCGGCGATTGCCTATATCAACACGAGGTTCGGCGGCAAAGCGAACGTCGTATTGTTGACCCAAGATTCGATGCAATATTTGTCCCCCCGGTTCGTGGCAATGCGAGATGGCTTTGACAAGCTTCCCGGCGTTACCATTGTCGCAGATATAACGCCTGATCCTGTGAGCAAGGAAGGTGGCTTCGCAACGATGAACACCATTCTCCTTGCCAATCCGGATGTAGATGTTGTTCTCGGTAGCGATTCAGTCGTGCTGGGAGCGTTGCAAGCGTTGCGCGCTGCGCACAAAGATAGGCCCGACCAGTTTCTTGGAGGAATCGACGGTGAACCAGAAGCGGTGTCGGAAATCAAGAATGGTGTTGGTCCGTATAAGGCAAGCGTCGCACTATCATCCCCAGTTTTCGGATACGCTATGGGCCAATTTGCTGCTGACTGGCTTGAAGGTAAAAGTATTCCGCAGACGATGGATATCCTTCCCATTGCACTCACCAAACAAAATATTGCGCAGTACGAGGCCGACCTAGCCGATCCTCAGTCCGTTTTTAGTGATGCAGTGCACCGGAATGCTTATCTCAAAATGTACGGTAATATTTGCTATGATACGCGCGACCAATATGTAAACTTTCCTTGGTCATCTGAACAGAAGTAGGCATTCCAAATAAGAAAGATTAGGATCGACAAATGCCGCGCCAGTTTGTTTGTGCAGCCAAACCTCAGATAACAACCTCTGCAAATATCAGACAAAAAACAAAGAATGACACGGCGAAGTTGCTTTGCGACTCTGATCCGGGAGATAGTAATCCGGTGAAGGAATATTTCAGAAATTATAAAATGAATGTCCACATCAAAAACTGAACCCACAAAGTGTCTAACAAACTTGGGGCTATTCAGTTATGGGTTTAATAGTGAACGAGCCGAAGAATCCAGGTGTCGAGTATGTTGTTTTCATCAACTCCTTCATTCCAAATTCAGCCATGCCACTTGCTTTGCATCCAACTTCACAGCCAATCCCGGCAAGGTCGTAGCAATTTCGCCGGGGCTTCGCGGGCCGACGAGTGCGAGAGATGGGAAGCTTTGGGCCAGCACCCAAGCGGTCGCTATGTTGTGGGGTGAAACGCCCATTTCCTTTGCCAGTTTTTCGGCGCGGTTGCGTCGTTCTGCATTGGCAGCACTGCCGAAACAAGTTTCAGGGCTGGTGTCTGCTGGCAAGCGATTGCGCAATGCTTCTGGCAGGAAATAACCCCGCGCTTGTGATGACCAACTGATGTGCGTCGTTTTGCTTTGGCGCAGGAAGGCCAATGTGTCTGGCGTATTGGAGGTAACACATCCTGTCCACACCGGCTTTTCCATCACAGCGAGCGACAAGTTGTTATTCAAAATTGTAAGCGGCTTCAGGTTATGCTTGGCTGCGTAAGCATTGGCCTCTTGAAAGCGCGCCACTGACCAGTTGGAACCACCGAAGGCACCAATCCGTCCTGCCTTGTGCAAGCGGTTAAGAGCGTCAACAAATTCGCCAACAGGCACATCGAGATTATCGCGGTGCATGATGTAAACTGGCGCGTGATCAAGCCCCAGGCGTTCTAATGACATGTCCAGTTGCGCAACAAGTGCGCGGGGCAAGCAATAAGGCGTGTGGGCGCCTTTGACAATGGTGATCACATCCTTCGCCACGCCGCGATTGGCGATCCATTGGCCCAAAACTTTTTCGTGGTTGCCGCCGCCATAAACGAAACCTGTGTCGAAGGCGTTGCCGCCTGCTTCCATCCACGCATCCCAAACTAACGCACCCGAGGCGATGTCGTCTTTGTTATCGCACCCGATGACGAGTTGACTGATGGGACGATCGAGATCGGCAATTTTGATTTTCGGAATTTGCGGCAAACCAGCAGGCAAAACCTTTGGCAGTGCGCGATTGAGTTTTGGATCTTCGGTAAAGGTCACATAGCCAAGTTCGGCGCGCCAACGATCGAGTGCTGCATTGTTGCCAATGCTGTCGGCCCAAGACATGGCAGGATAGGGCGCTTGCGTCTTGCCTTCAGCAATGGCTTTGCTTGCGACTTCAGCTTCAAATGAGAAAAGTTGATTTGGGCTTCGCAAAGTTTCCGAATGGGCTTTGCCATCAATCGTTGTGATGATGGTTGCATCTGAAGGCCCAACATTGCGACCGGGAACCCACGGATCAACGATTTCAATGGTGCCTTTGTCGCTCGTGATGATGGCGCGGTTATCCATATTGCGCGTAACTGCGCAGGCGATTTCAGCGGTAAGACCACCTGCAAAAGTCAACAGGCCGTATGCCACTTCATCAACACCGCTTTTGCCAACGATGCCGCTGCCTTTAATGCTGGTGGGCTCGGCACCGGCAATTAATCTGGCCAGAGACATGGGATAGCCGCCCACATCGAGAATGCCGCCGCCGCCTAAGTTGCGATCAAACAGCCGCGAAGCGGGATTAAACGTTGCAGAAAAACCGAATTGAATTTTCATGTGGCTGATCTTGCCGATCTGGCCGGATTTGATGATCTCCAACACGCGCGCAATCTGCGGATGGCAGCGATACATAAAGGCTTCCATTAAGAAAGTGCCGCTTTGTTGCGCCACTTCTGTCAGCGCTAAAACTTCTGCACCGTTCATGCCTGCTGGCTTTTCAACCAATACAGCTTTGCCAGCGCGCATGGCTGCCGTGGCCCAATGGGCGTGCCACGGATGCGGTGTAGAAATATAGACGGCATCAATGTCATTATCAGCAAGCAGTGCCTCATAAGTGGAGTGGCGTTTTTCGGCACTCACTTTGTTGCGATCACCAAAAGCTGATCGGCGATCGGCCGAGGTGCTGGCAATGGCTACCAACTTTCCTGATGTTGCCTGCGCAAGGCCATCGGTAAAATTTTGCGCGATATTGCCTGGTCCTAAAATTCCCCAACGTGTTTGTTTCATCTCAATCTCCGAAAATTATTTTTGTTTTAAATCAGCGAACGCGCTCGCCCGCTTCTGTGAATAGGAGTGCCTTAGAAGCATCGAAACGAGCCTCAAATTTCTCGCCCGACTTAATGCCGCGGGCTGATTGTGTGGCGATGGTGAGCAATTCACCTGAGCCATTGCCAGCATAAACAAAAGACTCGCCACCCAAATGTTCAACCAGCTCAACTGTAAGATTGAATTTTTGTTTGCCACCTGTGCCAAAATATTGTGGACGCAAGCCGATCACAACGCTGTCACCGACTTTAAGTGCAGAGGCTGTGATGGGGAAATCGAAGGCTGAATTATTATAGCTTGGTAACGTCACCTTCAATTTGGTTTTTGAAGCGCTGTCTACCACGCCCTTCACAAAATTTATTTTGGGTGAGCCGATGAAACCTGCAACAAACATATTGTCGGGGTTATCATAAACATCAAGCGGTGAGCCAACTTGTGCCACAACACCTTCGCGCATCACCACAATTTTGTCAGCCAATGTCATGGCTTCAACTTGGTCGTGTGTCACATAGATCACCGTGGTGGCGAGTGTTTTGTGCAGCCGCGCCAATTCAATGCGCATATGCACACGAAGCTCTGCATCAAGATTTGAAAGCGGTTCGTCGAAAAGAAACACCTCGGGCTTTCGCACAATGGCGCGCCCAATGGCAACGCGTTGCCGCTGTCCACCCGAAAGCTCTTTTGGGTAACGTTCCATCAAGGCGTTCAGCCCTAGTGTTTTGGCAACGCCGTCGACTTGCGCGGTGATGGCATCCTTTTCCACGCCTGCAAAGCGCAAGGCAAAGCCCATGTTTTCGCGCACTGTCAAATGCGGATAAAGTGCATAGGATTGGAACACCATGGCAATGCCGCGCTTTGACGGATCAAGATCGTTCACACGCTTGCCGCCAATGCTGATATCACCCGAGGATATATCTTCCAATCCCGCGATCATGCGCAGCAAAGTTGATTTGCCACAGCCCGAAGGGCCAACGAAGACAACGAATTCGCGCGATGCAATGTCAAGGTTCACGCCTTTGATAACTTCAAACGAGCCAAATGATTTGCGCACGTCACGTAGATTTAAGTCACTCATTTCACCGATCCCAAAAGACCCTGCACAAATTGCTTTTGCAGGACGAAGAAAATAAACAGCGTTGGCAGAGTGGCAAGTGTTGTGGCAACCATCACCACGCCATAATCTGGCACGTAGGCGCTGAGCAGCGAGGCAACAGCAAGTGTGATCGTTTTCATTTCATTGGTCTGCAACACGATCAACGGCCAGAGATAGGCGTTCCAGTTCGCCATGAAAATAATGATGGTGGCAGCGGCATAGGTTGAGCGCATCACCGGTACATAAATATGCCAGAAAATTTGCCATTCTTTCAAACCATCTACGCGCGCTGCATCACGCAATTCGGCTGGGAAGGATTTTGTGGCTTGGCGGAAATAGAAAATGATAAAGATCGAAGCAATTGTCGGGATAATAACTGCTGTGTGTGTGTTGATGAGATGCAACTTCGCCATGATCACGAAAAGCGGAATCATCAGAGCGGCAAAAGGAATGCTGAGCATAGCCAAAAGGCTTGCGAATATGCGGTCGCTTAATTGGGAGCGGAAAATCTCAAAGGCGTAACCAGCAAGCGACGCGACGACCAAGGTCAGGGCCGTGGCAATAACCGCGATTTTGGTGGAATTGTAGAACAGCTGGACCAGATCGACCTGTTGGGTCAACTTGACGAAGTTGTCGAACAAAGCGTGGCCTGGGGTGGCCTTGCCGCTCAAGATGTCGGGTGAAATGTTGGTCGCACCCACGATCAGCCACAGAAATGGAAAGACCGAGACAAAGGCAGCGATGCTCAGCATCGTATAGATCATTATCCGGTGAAGTCGCCTGTTCATGGTTGCCGCCTGTCGCGCGCCACCACGAACTGGATGAAGCCCAAGATCATGACCAGTATCACGATCACATAGGAGACCGTGGCGGCATAACCAAAGCTCGGCATGAATTTGAAGGATAGCTGATAGATATAAAGCGAAAGCGTCAGCGTAGCGTTCGCCGGACCACCCAAGGTTATGTTATTGACCTCGTCAAAGAGCTGAAGTGTGCCGATGGTCGACGTGACGGTGGTAAACAGCACCACCGGTATCAGGGCGGGAAAGGTGATTTTCTGAAACTGCGCCCAGCGCGGGATTCCATCAATGCGCGCGGCTTCGTAGATCGAAGGCTCAATATTTTGCAGCGCGGCCAAAAAGAAAATCATGTTGTAACCGGTCCAGCGCCATGTGATGGCGAGGATGATCAAAACCTTCGCCCAGAATGTGTCGCTAAGCCATGGGATCGGCTGATCCA
>JANXRO010000396.1 GCA_025356765.1 Hyphomicrobiales bacterium
CTTGGGTAGCACCACGCATGTCAGCGCTTCCCACGCTCAAATCCTCTGGGCGAATGCCGATTTCAGTGACGGCGGCGCCCACCAGTTCATCGATTTTCGTCCTGCCAACCGCTTTGTGGCAACCTTTGTGGGCAGCCCGCCGATGAATGTATTGGCGTTGAGCGGCGATGCCACGGGCTTTCACACGCCCGGTGGAAAACTGGTTTTGAGCAAAACGAAAATCGATGAACTGGTGGGCGCCGCCGTCACTGAAATCGGCATTCGCCCAGAGGATTTGAGCGTGGGAAGCGCTGACATGCGTGGTGCTACCCAAGCCGAAATCTATGTGGTGGAGCCATCAGGCCATGAAACATTTGTTGATGTGCGCGTGGGCAAGGAGCGTGTGGTGACGCGCGTGCCACGTGGATTCAGCGGCAAGCCAGGCGACCGCGTGGGTCTGATTTTCAACATCGATGATGCCTGCTTCTTCAATTCGCAAGGTGTGACTGTGATCCAGCGCACTCAAACCAAGGGAGAGAAAAAATGAAAAATAAATATCTAATGTCGACAGTGAACAGGCGCAGCCTGTTGCAAGGGATGGTGGCATTCGCTGCCAGCCCCGTCGTACTGGGTAGTTTGGGTGGCTTTACGCCAGCCGCTGCCGCAGACGCAAAGAAGGTGATCATTGGTGCGTTTGCCGATGGTGGTCTCACACCCTTTAAAGATAAGATTATGCCGCTTGCCAAAGCCGCGGGCTTCGACCTTACATTTCTCGAAGATGAATATGGCGTAACCTTGGAAAAATGGTTTGGCGACGCCAAGAACAAGGGCGGCCAATATGATCTCTATTTGCTCGATGATCCGTGGGTGCCACAGTTCGGCGCTGCGGATGTTCTGGAAGATTTGGCTGCAGCTGGCATTGATGGCGCAAGCAAAGATTGGGTCGGCCCCATGATTGATATGGGTTACTGGCCGCCACGCCAGGGCCCACGCGTGAAGGGTTTTGAAACAGCTACACCGAAGCTGATCTGCGTGCCTTTCATTGGCGATTTGCAGACCATGACCTATCGCACCGATGTTTATCCTGAAGGCGGCCCCAAGACCTGGGAAGAAATGATCGAAATCGGCAAGAAGGGTGTTGCTGACGGAAAGATTAAATATCCTGTCGTGTTCCGCGGCGTGGCTGGTAACTCCATCATGAACAGCTGGTTCCCGGTATTCCGTTCCTTTGGCGGTGAGTTCTTCGACGACAAGTGGAACCCAATCTTTAATTCCGAAAAGGGCAAGGCTTCAGCTGAATTCTTTGTGGACACCATGAAGAAGAACGCACCTCAAGGTATTGTGGAATATGATTCTGATCAGGAAGGTGCTGCCATTCTGGGTGGCGACGTTGGTGCCATCGTTCAATATTCTGGCAATGCCGTGAAAGCGAACGATCCCAAGCAATCGAAAGTGCCAGACAAGCTGGGCTTTGGTGTCGTGCCAAAGAAAGAAGCTGGCATCGCGCAAATGGGCATCTTCATTGCAGGCGTTCCTAAGTCTGCGCCCAATAAGGCAAATGCCGTTGAATTCCTCAAGTGGTACACAAGTCCTGACATTCAGGGCAAGCTTGCAGAGGCAGGGAGCATCCCCGTTACGCGCTCAGGCTTTGCGGTAAAGGATCCAGGCAACAAACTGATCCCTGTCGCGCTGCAGCAGCTTGATGCGGGTGCTGAACCCCGCCCACGCATGCCTGATTGGGCCAAGGTTGAAGAACTGATCGGTATTGAGTTGAACAAGGCATTGCAAGCTGGCTCCGGCGGCGGCGATGCTCTCGATCACGCCGTCCCACTGGTGAAGGGTTATTTGACTCAGGCAGGCTATTTCTAACATGTCCTCGAGCACGCTCGGCAACATCAAGCTAAAGGCCAAGGATATAGATCATATCCTGCCTTACCTCCTGCTTGCGCCGAGCGTGCTGATTGTGCTGTGCGTGCTGGTCTTCCCTATGTGGGATGGCCTACGCGCCAGCATGATGAATTATAAATATGGCAATGCCGTCAGCTTTGTCGGCCTTGATAATTACCGGCGGCTATTGACCGACCTACAGTTTTTGAATTCGCTTTGGGTGACCCTGAAATTCGTCACTTTGTCTGTCGCCATTGAGACGGTTTTGGGCTTGGCTCTGGCGCTATTCTTTCAACATGAATTTCCGGGGATCCGGATCGTACGAACCATCGTGATTATCCCCATGGTGATTACACCAGTTGTTGTCGCGATTTTGTTTCGCCTGATTTACGCCAGCGACGCAGGCATGTTCTCCGCCTTGTCGCTCCTGTTTGGTGGTCAGCAAGTTCAGATTTTGGGACAGCCAGTGCCTGCCTTCTTAGGTCTTGTTGCGCTTGATGTGTGGGAATGGACACCACTGATGTTTTTGATCACGCTGGCAGGTCTGCAATCGCTGCCTCAGGAGCCGCTAGAAGCCGCACGCGTGGATGGTGCCAGTTCTTGGGAAGTATTCGCGCATCACGTTTTGCCGATGTTAAAGCCGGTTCTGGCTATTGCAATGGTGCTGCGCACGATTGATGCTTTTGGCACATTTGATCAGGTCTTCGTACTCACGCGCGGCGGCCCTGGTGAGGCCACGCGCCTGCTCTCCATTCTCGGCTATGAAACCTCGTTCAAATATCTGGCGACGGGTTATGGCGCTGCGATGTTCGTGATGATCGGCATCGTGTGCCTTGCATTTGCGATTGTTGCCTTGCGGGCCTTGCGGCGGGTGCAACCATGAAGCTTGAAAAGCTGCGCTATGTTCTGGTGGCCATCATTCTCGCCGTGGTGCTGTCACCACTCTATTGGCTGATTGCAACGTCGCTGAAGAGCAACAAGGAAATCACACAAGACGGCACACTCTATCCCCATGAGCCAACAATCGAAAATTATCTCAATCTGTTTTTGCATAAGCAATTTGCCGACTACCTGATAAACTCGTTGGTCATCACGTCAGTGTCGGTGTTCCTGGCCTTGGTATTCGGCACGATGGGGGCTTATACCATCGCCCGCTTCACGTTGCCGTTTAACCTCGAGAAAAAAACCGGCATGCTGCTGCTCTTGCTGCGTATCATACCACCCATCATCATTCTTATTCCGGTTTATCTGTTGATGTTACGGTTGAACCTGCTCGACACATGGCTCGGCCTCATCATCACCTACACATCTTTCAACATGACCTTCTGTGTTTGGATGATGGAAAGTTTCTTCCGTGAAATTCCAATTGACCTTGAGGAAGCAGCAATGGTCGACGGTGATACAAGGCTGACTGCATTTGTTCGGATTGCATTGCCGTTGGCAGCTCCTGGGCTTGCGGCTACCACCGTGTTTGCTGTCATCACCACCTTCAATGAATTTCTCTTTGCACTTGCTCTCACCGCCACGCCCCACGCCATGACCTTGCCGCGCGGCACCGCCACCTTGATTGGCCGTATCGACACGGACTGGGCCTCTATGGCGGCAGCAGGAGTGTTGGGAGCGACACCCATCGTTCTGTTTGCACTTTTCGTTCAGCGCCACCTAGTGAGAGGTCTCACCATGGGTGCCGTGAAATAACGAACACCAATCGTAACTCTATAGGAAAATAAAATGATCAATCTCTGTCTCTTTGGTGCTGGCTTCATCGGCTCGGTTCATGCGGGAAATCTAACCAAGCATATCGGCGTAAATTTCAAATACATCATTGATCCACGGCCTGAGATTGCCGCCAAGTTTGCTGCAAAAACCGGAGCCAAGGCGGTAGATACAGCAACCGCATTGGCCGACCCAGAAATCCATGGCGTGCTCATCGCTTCGGCCACACCCACCCATGCTGATTTAATTATCGCTGCCGCCAAGGCTGGCAAGGCCGTGTTCTGCGAAAAGCCGATTGATCTCGATTTGAAGCGTACGGATGAGTGCCTCGTCGCTGTTAAAAAAGCTAGTGTGATTTTCCAGATCGGGTTTAACCGCCGCTTTGATCCAAGTTTCCGCGCATTGAAACGCAGGCTGGATGCAGGAGAAATTGGCAAGGTAGAGCAGGTGATCATCACGAGCCGTGACCCTGAGCCTGAAACAGAAGAGCAGCTGGCTGCCGGCGGTGGCGTGTTCCGCGAAATGACGATCCATGATTTTGATATGGCCCGCAATCTTCTGGGCGAAGAACCATCTGAGTTGTTTGCCACAGGTTCCAGCCTCGTATCTCCCGCCTACGCAAAGCTCGGTGATTATGACACGGCTATGTTTATTCTGCGTACACCCAGCGGCCGCCAATGCCACATCAACAATAGTGTTCGCGCCGTCTATGGCTATGATCAGCGTATTGAAGTGCATGGCTCGCTTGGCATGTTGCGCGCTGCCAACCGCACCCCGACATCCGTTGAGGTTTCCAATGCTGTAAGCATCGCCACAGACAAGCCGCTCTATTTCTTCATCGAGCGCTATGCGGAGGCCTATGCCGAAGAGCTCGTTCATTTTGTGGATTGCATCAAAAATGGCACGAAGCCTGATGTGGGTGCTGATGATGGGCGCAAGGCCATGATCCTGTGTGAGGCCGCCATCGCGTCTGCCAAATCGGGCAAATTTGAAGCCATTCGTTTCTAAGGAACTCCATCATGAAAATAGGAATGATCACCGATAGCCTGGGCCACTTGTCGTTCAAAGACATGCTGCAGGCCGCGGCGAAACTTGAGCTCCAAACCGTTGAATTTGCCTGTGGCAACTGGTCTTCAGCGCCTCATATGAATTTGCCGCTGATGCTCGAAAGCGTTAAGGCCCGCGCCGAATTTAAGGCAGCTGTGAAAGATCACGGATTGGAAATCTCGGCGCTGAACTGCTCCGGCAATCAGCTGCATCCTGGCCCCACCGGCCCCAAGCACGATCAAGTGGTGCATGACACGATCAAGCTTGCCAAACTTCTGGAGGTCGAGCGAGTTGTGATGATGTCCGGTCTTCCCGGCGGGCCCGATGATGCCAATCCAAACTGGATCATCACTGATTGGCCACCAGAGTGTTTGGACATTCTGGACTATCAATGGAACGAAAAGATCATTCCCTATTGGAAGCATCTGGTGAAATTTGCCAACAACCAAGGCGTTTACAAATTGTGTCTAGAGCTGCATGGCCATCAAGCAGTTTATAACGTGAACACACTCTTCATGCTCCGCGAGGCCGTAGGCGAAACCGTGGGGGCCAACTATGACCCAAGCCACCCGATGTGGATGAATGCTGATCCGCTGCAAGCTGTTCGCGTTTTGGGCAAGTCGATCTATCATGTACACGCCAAGGATACACGTGTGGAGCCCTATCCCACTGCCATTGACGGAACTCTGGAAGGGCGAGCGCCCACGCGCATCGCCGAACGCAGCTGGAACTATATCACATTAGGCTATGGCCACAGCGCCCATTGGTGGAAGAATTTCTGTACGGAATTGAAACTCGCGGGTTATGACGATGTTCTCTCTATCGAGCATGAAGACATGATGATGTCTCCGATGGAAGGCATGGAAAAATCAGTCAAACTGCTGCGTGAGGTCGCCATTAATTTTGGTAGTTAAATCTTACACATCACGATCAATTGAACTTATAATCTCAACCGACGTTTCCGATCGGTAGCAAGAGGCTTTCCTGTTTTGAAGATCCGACAGTTAAGAATTGATCGTGTTTGCCCAATCTTGGACGCTGTACTTTTCTAGCGCATGTGATCTGCTTCACATTGAATAGCATTTCTGGGCACGTCCACTACTGGCCCAATACAGACAATGCCGATCCCGTCTCGTGCTTCGTTACAAAATCAAATGATTGACCAGCTAGGACAGAGTGATACTTGCCCAAAGGCAAAGTAACTTTAAAACTGATTTCATAGCTTATGAATTCAGGAAAGCGGATAAGTCTGAGATAAAGCTTGGCAATCAAGCGGGACCCCAACTGACGATGGAATGCTTCGAATCTGTTGGCTCTGTCCGGCTGTTACTCTTGCAACTGTACGGTAAACTTTATTGAAGGCCCGGTGCGCTATGTGCGCCAAGTAGCTTCCAAAACTGTTATCCAGATTTTTTTCGCTTGGTTAAACGAATGATATTTGATGGACCAACCACGTTTAATGCATTAGCGATTTGGCCAGAAATCCTATCTGCCGCTTTCTTTTTAGGATCATCAGCAAGATGAGCGTAGCGCGCAGTGGTTCTGGCGTTAGAATGACCTAGCAACGAACCGATTAAGGCGAGTGTGTCGCCTGAGGCAAGTCCGATAGACGCGAAAGAATGACGCAAATCGTGAAGTCTTAAGTCAGGGAAGCCTGCTTCTTTTCGGACGACGTGCCAAACGCGTTTAATGCCTTGGAAATGACTGGAGCCGCTGCTTGCAGGAAACACATATGGCGAACCCTCTATGGGCAACAGATTATTCAGGAGCTGAAGTGCTGGTGCACCAAGGGGAACAACTTTTGCTCCTGTCTTTGAATCCTGAAGGCGCAAACAACTTCTTTCGAGGTCAACTTCAGTCCACCGTAAGCCGGCAATTTCGTTTCGCCGGGACCCGGTCATTGCGAGTAAACGTATAATGTTGGTAGCGCTTGCATTTGCGCCATTCAATTCTGACTTGGAAAGGGCAATGCCCAGTTTCGCAATTTCTGCTTGGTTCAGGAATCGCTCATTTGCTTTGTCAGGGTAGCGTTTGACACCACGGCAGGGGTTATCGGTTCTTATGCCTTGGCGTTGTGCAAAACTAAAGATGCCCCCCAACATACCTACCGTTCGGGTAGCCGCCCCTTTGCCGCCGGTAACAATACTTCGCGATCGACTGCGGCCAGTCTTGAAATCTGCTTTCGTTTTGCCATTCGCGATGTCCTTCATGAACTTTTCGATATCCGCCGAAGTCACCTCTGATGCCCGTTTATTTCCAATCAATGGTTTGACGTGGCGCTCGATACGCCCACGGTCTCCAAGGACCGTCTGCGCTTTTTTAGTTACAACCCCTAATGCCAGATATAAATCGCACAATTCAGACATGCTCATTTCTTTCCGCTTGCGCAGGCGTTCCCCGGCCGGGTCCATGCCTAACTCGCTCGATGAAAGTACTCTTCGCGCCTCCGTTCGCGCTTGATCAGGTGTCAACTTTCCGTAACGGCCGATGGTCAAAAATCTTTTAGGCGCATTTCTTCCGCCACCTGGTCGATAGCGAACCAGAAAGGTTTTGCTTCCAGATGGCTCTATGCGAAGGCCAAATCCAGCCAGATCGTCATCCCAATAAATCATGCGTTGCCGTGTAGCTTGAAGTCCGTCAATGGCCCTCTTGTTCAATCGCAAGCGACGTTCATGTTCCGGCATATCAATATCCCTTTCATCGCGGTGACCACCCGGTGACCACGCGGTGACCACGGCGAACGGAATAGTCAGGAACCTCAGTATATGCCATAAATAGAATAATAAAGCAATTTCATGCAATTAGGAATTTTGGGGAAACAAAAAGAATGTCAGGGAAAGCCAGTCCTTCACCTTGCCAAGGTCGGGGTCGAGGGTTCGAATCCCTTCGCCCGCTCCATTATTTTCAAGAACTCATTTGAGTTTTTGTAGTTCGCGCTCGGTGCGGTCAAAATTTCAAATCGATTTTGGTTATAAATTCTGCAATTGCGGCGTGAATTCTAAGCCCCTAACCAGGGGTTTTGTGGGTAAGGTAGATTGATCTTCATCTGACACGTAAACCGTGTCTTTGCGATCAAGTACTAGGCCTTTGGCATCCAGCAAACGGATTGTAACATTATAGTGCCCGCCTTTCGTGATATTAAAAAGCTTGGAAGATTGCAAAGAATAGGTGAGTTTGCCTTCCATCGCAGGTTGGCTTACCGCTTCGCGCGTATTCGTTCCAGGAATGTCAAACAGCGCCTCGACTTTGCTGCCCTCAGGCAGGGGCTGCTTTTGCTGGGCAATGACCACCATGCTGGCTTCCGAAACGCGGTAGTTAAATTGAATGCCGCCACCGGCAATTTTTAAGTATTCAGGCGGGCCACTTTCGCCACAAGCGCTGCATACCATTGCGCATACTGTCAGGACCACAATGTTTCTCATGATTCACTTTCTCTCATATCTTGTATTCCGCCCAAACCTTCAGGTCGAAACAGCAATACCAACACAATTGCCGAGAAAACTCCGACATCTCGGTAAGTGGTACCAAAGCCAGCAGACCATACCACTTCCAGCACCGCCAAGGAAATAGCACCCGCAACGGCACCACGCATATTGCCAAAGCCACCGGCGACAGCTGCAAACATGGCTTTGAAGCCGAGCATTATCCCCACTGAGAAATTGGTGCCACCATAGGTTATTGCCGTCATCCAGCCTGAAACAGCAGAAAGCCCTGCACCCACAATAAAAGTCTGCTGAATAATTGTTTCAGTTTTCACGCCACAAAGTTTTGCGAGGGTCAAATTCTCGGAACAGGCCTGCCATTTTCGGCCAAAATGCGTGAAATGCACGAGCATAAAAACCGCAGCGATTGAAAGCGAAGCAATCAAAGTTGCAAATGCGTAATTGCCAGAAAGATGCACCGGAAAATCTCCGTCGACCAAATTCATCACCTGGCCTTGGAACAGAGGCGGAATCCAGATATCGCGGCTTTCGGTGATCACCCTCATAAGCTCTTCAATAGCGATTGAAAAACCGATTGCCGCAATCATAAATGCAAGAGCAGAAGATTTCACCATCGGCCCAAAAACATATTTGGCAGTCACTTTGCCCAAAGCACCCGCGCATAAAACGGCAACCAACAGTGAAATGCTGGCGGCCTGCCAATCATCATCTCCCTGCAAAAGGCGGCCAAAACAGACATAGACTGCGGCAAATGACCCAAACATGGCAAAATCGCCGAATGATAAAAACACCCGGCGTGTGATGGCTTGGATCAAAGAAAAAGCCACGGCCAAAGGCGCATAGAAGCTGGCAAGTTGAACAATGTTCAAAAGAATTTGCAGAAAATATGCGCTGTGTTGCACCATGCCTAATGCTTGAAATGTCTGATGCCAGTGAACACCATGGCAAGGCCGCGCGCATTTGCGGCCTCTATCACCGCTTCATCTTTAAGTGCACCTCCGGGTTGGATGATGGCTGAGGCCCCTGCATCAGCCGCCGCCAGCAAACCATCCGGAAACGGAAAAAACGCGTCTGATGCAAGAACTGAAGTTTGCAGATTAAAACCCGCGTCTTGCGCTTTTCTCACCGCAATGCGCGTTGAATCTATGCGCGACATTTGGCCCGCACCAATCCCTAAAGTCGCCTGTGCCTTTGCAAAAACGATGGCGTTCGATTTTACATGTTTTGCAACACGAAAGGCGAATTTCAAATCTGACATTTCCTCCAACGTGGGCTGGCGTTTCGTGACGACGTGCAAATTCACGTCATCAATATTCATGCTGTCAGATGTTTGCACCAACAAACCACCCGCAATTGATTTTACCATGGGAAGTTCAGGGGCCATTGTGTTGATTGTTGGCAACAGCAAAAGCCTGAGATTTTTTTTATCAGCCACAATTGCCAGAGCCTCGACATCGGCACCGGGTGCGATGATCACTTCTGTGAATATCTGCGAAATTGATGTGGCTGTTTCGCCATCAAGAACTTGATTGAAAGCGAGGATACCGCCAAAGGCACTGGTGGCATCACAGGCCAATGCTTTGCTATAGGCCTCAGCCAATGTAGCGCCCGTAGCAATGCCGCAAGGGTTGGCATGTTTCACAATCACGCACGTTGGAACATTACTGGGAAATTCGCGCAGACATTCCAAAGCCGCATCAGCATCATTGAAATTATTATAGGACAGTTCTTTGCCTTGAATTTGTTTGGCGTCAACAATGCCTGAGCGTTTGTCGCCGGTGCTATAAACGCTTGCCACTTGATGGGGATTTTCGCCATAGCGCAGCGACTGGCGCAATTTGCCACCTATGGCAAAATAGGTCGGCGCCACAATTTTGTTGGTGCGGTTAAACCAATTGGAAATTGCCGCATCATAACTTGCCGTGCGGGCAAAGGCCTTGGCCGCAAGCTTTTTTCGAAGTTCCAAAGTGGTGAACTGACTTTTAGAAATCTCATCCAGAACCAAACTATAATCTGCAGGATCAACAATCACTGTCACACTGGTGTGATTTTTGGCCGCAGCCCTGATCATGGCTGGACCACCAATATCAATATTCTCAATCATCTCTGCCTCGCCAACACCCTTGGCCAAGGCTGTTTCGAAGGGATAAAGATTGACCACCAGAAGATCGATATTTTCGATTTGATGATCACGTCTCGCCTGTTCGTGGGCCGCATCACCGCGCACAGACAAAAGTCCGCCATGAATTTTTGGGTGAAGAGTTTTCACTCTTCCGTCCATGATTTCAGGAAAATCCGTAATGTTTGATACATCCAAGACGGGAACTTTTGCGTCCTTTAGATATTGGGCTGTTCCGCCCGTTGAGATTATTTCAACACCGCTTGCGACTAAAACTTTAGAAAATTCAAGCACACCCGTTTTATCTGACACCGAAATTAAGGCGCGTTTGATTTTTGGTTCAAGCATTGAAAACTCCCTTGCGTCAGCCATAGTCGAATTGGGGCTTCAATTAAACCTGGAATTTTGTTAAGCTTGTGCATGGATAAAAAGCCTCTCACCGATGTTGCAAAGCGGGCCCTTGCTGAAGCTGAGGAGCGGCGAAAAGCAATGTCTATTCAACCCAAGCCTGCCGAAACCGGTGGCCCAAAAGGGCCAGAGCCCACGCGTTTTGGCGATTGGGAGAAAAAGGGCATCACATCTGATTTTTAAAACACAAGAAGATCTGATGCAGGCAACACAGGCGTTAATCGTTGTGGAGCCAAAGTTTGCGCCTGTTTTAAACCTGTTGGGCCTGCCTTCTCTGCGTCGCATTCCAAACAATTTGGAAAGCCTGCTTCTCATCGTCACAGAACAGTTTTTGTCCTTGAAAGCTGCTGCTGCTATTTGGGTGCGCGTGAAAACCCGATTGGGTGAAATATCGCCGCAAGCGATTTTCGAAATTTCACAGACTGAATTTGTAACTTTGGGTCTATCGCGTGCGAAGGCAAAATGTTTCCATGCCTGTGCCAAGGCTAAAATCGACTTTGAAAATTTTGCAACATTGCGCGGGGATCTTCTTAACATTTGGGGCGTTGGGCCTTGGACTATTGATATTTTCATGTTGACCGCATGGGGTGAGGCTGATGCTTGGCCCGCAGGAGATGTGGCACTTAAAATCGCTGTACAAAATCTTTTCGGATTGGCTACTCGGCCATCGTCCATGGAAATGGAGAGTATCGCCCAGTCTTGGCGGCCTGCGAGGGCGGCCGCCGCACGGCTTTTGTGGGCCCATTATCGCCACTTGAAGGCATTGCCGCAGGCCCCTTCACAGAACTGATATAGAGCGATAGTATCGACACCAAGAATGATGAGGTTTTGATTGTATCACGCGCCCATCTCGCCGGAGTCTTGTCCCGCATTGGTTCTTAACGCCGACTTCCGGCCGTTGAGTTACTATCCCTTGTCTCTGTGGTCTTGGCAGGACACGATCAAGGCTGTGTTTTTGGATCGTGTGAACATCGTGTCGGAATATGACACCGTGGTTCATTCGACCAGTTCTGAGTTCAAGCTTCCATCTGTTGTATCGCTTAAAACTTATGTGAAGCCTTCGCGCACGCCGGCATTTACACGGTTCAATGTGTTCTTGCGCGATAAATTCATGTGCCAATATTGTGGATCCAACAATGATCTAACGTTTGATCATGTGGTGCCACGTTCAAAAGGCGGACAAACGACTTGGGATAACGTGGTGGCCGCGTGCTCGCCGTGCAATCTTTCCAAAGGTGGCGCCATGCCCAAAGAGGCGCGGATGTTTCCAGAGCAATGGCCCAAGGTTCCATCGGTGGCACAGCTTCACAGCAATGGCAGACTTTTTCCGCCCAATTATCTCCACCAAAGTTGGATGGATTTTCTTTACTGGGATGCTGAACTTGATCCATAAGATTTGTTCAGTGCCAAGAATGCCGCGAAGCCTGAGATAATCGCATTCCACCCTGCAAGGGACAGCCCCAAGATTCTAATTGCTGGTTGGTCACACATTACAGCTTGCTTGGTTAAATCAGGAAGGCCGCCCCCAAGGGAACCGCCCGTGCATGTTGTGGGGCCTGCCCAAAATTTCCATTCTACACCCGCGTGGAAAATACCGAATATGCAGCTGCCCAACATGATGAGGCCTAATAAAACCAAACCGCCGCGCAGCAGTGTTGCATTATCTTTGGCCAGAATCGCAAAAAGCAGGCTGAGTGGAACAGCGGCATAATAGGCATATCGCTGCATCAAACAAAGTTCGCAAGGTTCGTAGCCGGCAAATTGAAAAATCCATGCGCCTGCAATTGTTGCGAAAGTGATGGCAAAAACCAACAGCATGGCTTGATAAGACGTAATCGATTTTAACACGTGAGAGCTCCTGAACCAGCAAAGTATTTTATCGCGAGATAGATCGTTATTATAATGGCGGCAACAAGGCCAGCGATAAGACCTAAACGTTTTTCAATAAAATGCTTGATGGGTTCGCCAAAAGTTTTCAGTGCCCAAGCTAGTCCCATGAAACGAGCGCCGCGGGCAATCACACAAGACAAAACAAAGAAAATGAAATTTATCTGC
>JANXRO010000401.1 GCA_025356765.1 Hyphomicrobiales bacterium
TGCGTCAGCAACATGGCATCAAGGCTTTCCGGTTCAAACGGAAACGGCCTATGGTTCAATTGATCCATGGTTTTTGAACCTTGGAACATGCCACAATCCACCAACAATTTGGCCTGTTCGGTTTCAATCAAATAGCAAGAGCCTGTAACCGTGCGGGCCGCGCCATGAAATTTTAAAACAATGCTCATGCTGTAATCTCCGGAACGTGCAATCCACGCGCCACCAAAGCATCCCATGCTTGTTGGGGCGTATCAGCAAAGGTGAAGAGTTCTAAGTCTTTTGGTTTGATTAATTTTTCAGCCGCAAAATATTCAAAATTGATGGCTGATTTCCAAAATTTTGAATCAAACAAAATCACTGGCAAAGCCTTGGTCATCTTGCCGGTTTGCCGCAATGTTAAAAGTTCAAACAATTCATCAAGGGTGCCAAATCCACCCGGAAAAACCACAAGGCCCGCCGCACGCATTGCAAAGTGCATTTTGCGCATCGCAAAATAATGAAAACGAAACGTCAGTTCAGGCGAAGAATATGGATTGGGTTGCTGCTCCATCGGCAGGGTTATATTATAGCCAATGTTCAACGCGCCTGCATCATATGCGCCCCGGTTTGCCGCTTCCATAATTCCAGGTCCGCCACCTGTGGCAATCACATTCATGCGCGGTCCTTGATGATTAAGTTTCGCACCACCCACATTTGAACAAAGCTTGGCAAAGGCACGGGCTTTTTCATACCAGCCATTGCCATCGTCTTCTCTTACGCGAGCCGAGCCAAACACCACGACAGTGCTTTCAATATTCTGACGCCGCAAACTTTCTTCGGCCTTCATATATTCAAGTTGAAAGCGAATGCCGCGTGTTGAATCGCCAAGCAGAAAATCTGAATCAAGTGCGGCAAGCCTGAATGCTGGATTGTCCATCTGCGCTGTGTTGGAAGGGTGTTTAAGCAAATTGGCTCCTTGCGGGGTTATGTCCAACAGCTAAACGCAAAACCGTGGCCGTTCAAGGCGGATTAGCGAACGCCCCGCAGCGCGTTACCAATATATTCAAACATGCCCGGATGATACCAAACCGCAGAATGGCCTGAAATTGGAACGGTTTGAATGTTGCCCGCCCTAATTTTTCGAATGGCTTCCACCAATAAATTAAGCGCCGCTGCAGTTTGCAAAAATGAATAGGTCACAAAGCTATCTTCTTTTTCAGGTTCAATGATGGCCTGAGCGATAATATTGCCAGTATCAATCCCCTCATCAACCAGATGAACAGTAACACCGCAATTGGATTTATCGTTTTGCACCATGGCCCAATAGGCGCCATGGGCGCCGCGATAGCCAGGCGTTATGCCTTGATGGGTGTTGATGATGGGAGCTTTAATTTTGGCAAGCGTATTTTTGCTCAAAATGCGCGTGCCATTCACAATCACGATGTCGGGCTTCAACGCCATCATCAATTCATGGCACGAGGCATCATTCACATTACTCACATGATGAATAACAGAGCTGACCGGAGGCGTTTGTTCCATTCCATATTTGCGTTTTAAGAATGCGATGCGGTCTCTGTCACGCCAAAACAAAATCGGTCTCACAACTGCAGCAAAGCCGATTTGGCCCAGAACGCGGGGCAAACCAAGTTTCTTGATGCGGTTTTTGATCAACGTGGAGCGGGAGAGAGATTTTTCAATAATGATCGGAAAAAGCCCAAATTGGCTCACAAGTTCATTATAGACAATCCAAGTCGTTGGATTATCGCCGCCTAAAAGTACCAAATTTTTGTTACCGTCACTCACAGCTCGCCATCCCTAATGATCGAGGCCTAAGCCTGAATTCATAACCAATCGTTTTGGCACGACCAGGAAATCCGAAAAAATCGCAATACACTTAACAATTTTTGAATTTAAAGTGTCGAATTAGCAAAGCCTTAACAATCAATGATTATCCCAAAACAACAACTGAAGGATATTTGAATGCGTATCGCAGCAATTTTGGGTTTAAGCGTTGTTTTGGCCTCTGGTGCCGTGGCCGCAACTGGCCCGATTGCCCAAGTTGCCAACTTTTCGGGTAAAATCCTCATCAGCCACGGCAAAGGGTTCACGAAAGCGGTGGGCAACATCAGCCTTGCAACGGGCGATGCAGTGTTCATCGGCGATAACAGCTCCGTCACCATTGCCTATGGTGCCGCAAAATGCTCGGTAACCTACACAACGCCTCAAACATTCAATGTTCCCGTCAAAGCGCCATGCACCGAAGGCCAAATGCTGGGCCAGGTTGACAATTTGACGGTTCAACCAGCAAATGCCGCCAGTCGCTTGATCAATACCAGCAGGGTTCTATCCGTACCCGTAAATGCGTATTTGGGTGATGGAATTTTTGCACTCACCTCACTCAGCGCGCTTTATGCCCAGACTCGTAACGCTGCCAGCGCACCATAAGATTAAAACTGTTGCTCAACGGCCACAACAGCTGGAAAAATCACATCAATTTCTTGTTAAAAATCTAAGACATTGAAATTTAATCCGATAATTTAAGCCTTCAGCAGCCGATTTTTCGGCGCGGCGCATACTTACATTGACTCGTTTTCGTCCAACTGTTAATACAACCCCTAGTTTAGCTTAATTGGGGGTACTAATGAATCGCATGTTTAAAACAGTTCTCGTCGCTGCGTCTATTCTGTCTTTTGCTACGGCTCAGGCTTCTGCCATTGTTGCAGAATTGGGCGCTGTGCAAGGCAAGGTTATGATTAATCACGGCAAGGGCTTTGTTCCTGCGGTTGGTTTGGTGTCCTTGAATGATGGCGACCAATTGATGGTGGGTGAAAAATCTTCCGCCGTTGTCAATTATGCCTCTGGCTGTGCAGTTTCTGTCGCCGCCACGCAAGTTATAACGATCTCTGCAAAAGCCCCCTGCAAGGCTGGTGAAAAAGTTGCCATGGTTGGCGATGCTGCAATTGCTCCTGCTGCTGACATGGGTGCAATGCCACCAGCTGTCTATGGTGCAAGCGCTTTGCCTCTTCTTTTGATTGGTGGCGGTGTTCTGGGTGTTGGCGCAATTTTGTTGCTCACACGTTCAAAACCCGCTTCCGGCTGATGATTTCATAATACTGTGATAGTTTTGAACGGAGCCTTATTGGCTCCGTTTTCTTTTGTGCAGTGCAGGCCCGCCATTGTCGTGCCGCTTTGAAAACCAGCGCAAATTCCTATAGGCTCTGCCGACCGGGGAATCACACCATGCGATCATTGCTCAAGAACCAATCCATCAGATTGCAAAATCTGCCCCGCCCCGCAAAACTGGCGGTGATGTGGTTGGCTGATTTGTCTCTGCTCATTCCAGCTGTGTTGATTGCCTATGTGCTGCGCCTGTCCAACTTTGAGTTGCCGCAAAATCAATCTCTGGCGTTTTATCTTTTGGGCCCTGTGATCAGCATTTTTTGTGCGTCTTTGCTGGGCGTCTATCAATCCGTCACCCGAACTTATACCTATGATGTTGAATCGCGCATTTGGCGCTCGCAACTTCTTGTGGCCCCCGTGTGGGCCATGTGTCTTTTGGCTTTTGACAAGGTTAACTTCGCCCGATCAGTCATTATCATTTATACGCTTCTGGCCATGTTATGCATGATCGTATTGCGAAAATATGCGGCTTTTCTTATGCGTGATTTGCCGCGCCCCGCGCCCAAAAGTGAGCAGATTCCGGTGATTATTTTTGGCGCGGGCAGAGAAGGCATCATGTTGGCCGATAGCCTGAAGCGCCAGGGCCGTTATGCGCCCATGGCTTTCGTTGATACCGACTATTCAATTGTTGGCCGCACCATTTCTGGCATCAAAGCGCTCACCCTTGATGACATGGATTATGTGATGCAACGCTTTAAACCGCGCGAAGTGATGGTGGCCAAACCGAGGCAAAACCGTGCCAGCAGACGCGCCATGGTCGATATGTTTATGGGCCATGGCCTGTTGGTGAAAACCATTCCAGACCATGAAGATCTGGCCGATGGAAAGATTGAAGTTTCGGCCTTGCAGCCCGTAAAGCTTGAAGACTTGCTGGGCCGCGACCCCGTGCCCCCCAATCGTGAATTAATGGAACAGGCCGTAAAAAACCGGGTGGTATTTGTCACCGGTGCTGGCGGCTCCATCGGCTCTGAACTTGCGCGCCAGGTTGCAAATTTTTCTCCGGCAAAACTAATCTTGCTGGATCACAGTGAATTTTCTCTGTTCGAAATTCATCGCGAAATTGAAATGCTTTTCTCTTCGATGAAGAATCCACCAGCGCTTGTTGCGGTGCTTGGCAACATTCTTGATCAGCCCCGCATCACCGAAATTTTTTCAAAACACGCCATCGATGTGGTGCTTCATGCCGCCGCCTATAAACATGTGCGCATGGTGCAGGAAAACGTGCGCGATGGATTGCTCAACAATATTTTTGGCACGCAAATTCTGGCAAGTGCCGCAATGGCACACAAGGTAAAACTGTTTGTGCTTGTCTCCACAGATAAAGCCGTTAGGCCCACAAGTGTGATGGGTGCTTCTAAACGCGTGGCTGAAATGGTGGTGCAGTCGCTGGCCAATTTGAACAATGGCACAACCGTTTTTGCCATGGTGCGTTTTGGCAATGTGTTAGGATCAACCGGATCTGTCATTCCGCTGTTTCGCGAACAGATCAACAAGGGCGGGCCAATCTTTGTCACGCATCCTGATGTCACACGGTTTTTCATGTTGATCCCGGAAGCAGCGCAACTGGTAATTCAATCAGGCGCCATGGCAAAAGGTGGCGATGTGTTTGTGCTTGATATGGGTGAATCTGTGA
>JANXRO010000154.1 GCA_025356765.1 Hyphomicrobiales bacterium
GGAAAATCTCGAAAGACATCGGCCAAGATAAAGACTTCCCCGATATCACTTTGCGTGATGCAGCAGCCGTGCGCGAGTGGCAAACCCGCTTTGGAAAAACGGTGTGACGCGCATCTATGGCCCGCTTTCAACTCTTGGGCTTGCTTTGGCCGCTTTATGTTTTGGGTTGGACCAAACCATAAAATGGTGGCTTCTCACCATCATCAACATGCCCGAACGCAAGGTTCTAACGCTAACGCCATTTTTTGATTTGGTGATGGCATGGAACCATGGTGTTTCTTATGGTCTTCTGACCACCCACGCCCAAGAATTGTTGATCGGCATAAGCGTGTTGATCACAGCTGTGTTGTGGCTGTGGTTGGCACGCGCCCAGAGGCCGCTGACAGCCGCTGCCTTAGGACTGATTATCGGCGGCGCGTTGTCCAACGCCCTTGATCGCGCAATACACGGCGCGGTTGCAGATTTTTTCTATTTCCATTTCGAAGGCTTGCGCTTTGCCTTGCTTAACTTTGTTTTTAATCCTGCTGATATAGCCATTGTTGCAGGCGTGGCCCTGTTGCTCTATGAATCTGTGCTGGAACGTAAAACGGATTAAGGCCTTGGATTTGCCCAATTGCTGCGGCATGGGTTGGGGAACAAGTGGGTGAATATGCGTCATATATTTAAAAATTGGATTGTGGTGGCACTTGCTGCGGGCTTAAGCGCCTGTTCTGGCGGGGCCGGTTTGCTTGATGCCAAAAGCGGCGTGCCCATGGCAAATAATGTTCAAGTGGGCAACAACTTGGCTTTGCCGCCAGATTTGCAACTGGCGGCGCCAACCCAAACAACTGATGCATATCAATCCAACGGCCCTGTGGCCCAACCCGCAGCGCCTGTTTCAGCAAAGGCTTCCAAGCTGAAAGCCGGAACTTCAGTGGCTTCGGCTGATATTTATGGCAATGGTGTTGCAGCACCTGCCGCCCCGCCAGCCGATGTGTTTGCCCAATATGGCATTTCAAAAGTTAACCCCGATGGAACCGCAAAGTCCATTCCGAAACTGAATGAGGAATTGCGCGCCGCAGTTTTGAAAAAGAAACGCGAAACCAATCCGAGCTATGGGACAATTGGCAACATTGGCGCGATTTTCCAAGACCAATAGATGATCTCGCGGTAAAACCGCTTTATGCGAATCCGTAAACTTCCCGAAGGCATTATAAACCGCATCGCCGCTGGCGAGGTGTTGGAACGCCCGGCAAGCGCTGTCAAAGAGCTGGTTGAAAATTCGATTGACGCAGGCTCTACCCAAATTGATGTGGCTTTTCGCGGCGGCGGGAAGGCCCTCATCCGCGTGACAGACAACGGCATGGGCATGGCACCAGACGAAATGGTTCTGGCCCTTGAACGTCACGCCACGTCTAAACTTTCCGATGATGAATTGATTAACATCACCACATTGGGTTTTAGGGGCGAGGCCTTGCCTTCCATCGCATCAGTTTCGCGCTTTGCGATTGTTTCCCGCGCGGCAGGTTCACCCGATGCATTTGCATTGCTCAGTGAGGCCGGAAAAATTTCAGGCCCCACACCAGCGCGGCTGTCCCAAGGCACGGAAATTGAAATTCGAGATTTATTTTATGCAACGCCAGCGCGGCTGAAGTTTTTAAAAACTGATAAGGGCGAAGTGGCCGAAGTTGTCGATGTGATGCGAAGGCTGGCCTTGGCTTATCCAGCAATTGGGTTTTCATTGGCCACAGAAGAAAAACAATGGCTCAACGTGCCACCAGCAGAAACGCCAAAGGCCCGTGTGGCCCATATTATGGGCCAAGAATTCATGGCTAATTCATTGGCTGTTCAACACGCCAATGATGACATGCGCGTTGAAGGCTTCATCAGCCTGCCCACTTTTGCGCGCGGCTCCAGCACCATGCAATTTGCTTTCGTGAATGGAAGGCCTGTGCGCGATAAACTTGTGAGCGGGGCCATTCGTGGCGCTTATGCTGATGTGTTGCCGCCCGGGCGCTTTCCATCGCTTGTGTTGTTCATTGATTGTGCGCCAACGCGGGTTGATGTGAATGTGCATCCCGCCAAAACCGAAGTGCGTTTTCGCGATTCTGGCTTTGTGCGTGGACTTATTATTTCGGCCATAAGGCGGGCCTTGGCTTCAACCGGCATAAAACCAGACACAACAAAAAGCGTCGCTGCCTTTGCGGCGTTTAACGCCGAAGCCACGCATTCGTTGCCATCACTTCGGCAAGCAGCATTCGCCATGAACATGCCTTTGCAAGGCTTGGCCGAAAACGCTGTTTTGCCAACGGCTATCGACTACCCGTTAGGCGCGGCGCGGGCGCAATTGCATGACACTTATATTGTGTCCCAAACCGCCGGCGGGTTTATTCTGGTTGATCAACATGCTGCGCATGAACGGATTGTCTATGAAAAGTTGAAACGCGAACGCGCAGCGCAGGGCGTTGTGGTGCAGGCGTTGCTGGTGCCGCAAGTGGTGGAGCTTGATGCAAGTTCAGCGGCCATTATTGAAAGCCTTCGTGATGAATTAGCCTTGGCTGGATTGAAGGTTGAAAGCTTTGGCCAAACCTCCATCATCGTGCGCGAAGTGCCCGCAGCACTTTCAAGCGCCAATATTTCCAATTTGCTAAAAGCGGTGGTGGATGATGCCAATGATTTGAAAACCATCGCCACCGTGGACGTGCGTTTGAACCACATCTTAGCAACACTGGCCTGCCATTATTCGGTGCGCGCGGGCCGCACGTTAAGGCTTGATGAAATGAACGCGTTGCTGCGCGAAATGGAAGTGACACCCAACTCTGGCCAATGCAACCACGGCAGGCCAACTTTCATTGCTCTTGAGATGAAGGACATTGAACGGCTGTTTGGGCGCAGTTAATTGGCGCGATAAAACCGCACACTGGTTTCGCCATAGATGCGCGTATCAAGCAAGGTAAGCCCAGACACGTCTGGCACAACCGCCTTTTCATTTTCTTCCAAAACCACGATGGCACCCGGCACCAGCCAGCCACCCAAAACCAAAGATGCAAGCGCTTTTTCGCCCAAGCCTTTTGCATAGGGCGGATCAACAAAGGCCAATGTGAATGGCGTTTGCGGTGCGGCTGGCCCCAAGTCTGTTGCATCGCGCCGCCAGATTTTGCATTGGCCGATGACACCGCACGAATCTGCGTTGGTGCGAATAACACCACGAGCCGGTTGGTCTTCTTCTATGAAACAACAGAATTTGGCACCACGCGAAATGGCTTCCAAACCCAGTGCGCCCGTGCCCGCAAACAAATCTAAAACGCGGGCTTCTTCCAAAGTGAAATCGGCAAGACCATGGGCCAGAATGTTGAAAATACTTTCGCGCACGCGATCAGATGTGGGGCGCGTTGCCAAGCTATCTGGGCCTTTAATCTCTCGCCCGCGAAATTTTCCACCAACAATGCGCATTCTTATTCCTTGACCAAAACCACTAGGATGTTTCATCTGCCACGATGAAACAAGTTTTGCCAGAGCCGATGCGCGTGGCCTTTGCCGAGGCTGAGGCAGCTGCCCTTCGCGGCGAAGTGCCTGTGGGTGCTGTAATCACCAACGCTGCGGGAACCATGTTGACCAAAGCTGGAAATCGCACGCTGGAAGAGCAAGATCCAACGGCACACGCTGAAATGATTGTGATCCGCCAAGCAGCAAAAATTTTGGGCAGCGAGCGGTTGGTGGATTGCAATCTTTACGTAACGCTTGAACCCTGCGCCATGTGTGCCGCAGCTATTTCGTTTGCGCGGATTGAACGGGTCTATTTTGCGGCCGCAGATGAAAAAATGGGTGCCATTGAAAATGGGCCACGGTTTTTTAATCAACCCACCTGTCACCACAGGCCAGAAGTTTATGGCGGCATCGGCGAGGCCAAGGGGCAGGAATTGATGAGAAACTTCTTCAAGAATAAGCGCTGAATTTCCCTCAGTCCTCTATCAGCGGGAATTAACTACGCTAAGATAAACCTTTCATCCGCAATTCCAGCGCCCGCTTCAGTTTATCTTTTGAAGGCTCTGCTGCAGCAAAAATTTCTTTCACTTTAAAAAAATCGCCGGAGCTGAAACCATCAATCTGTGGTTCGATATAAATATCAGGCGGGGATTGGGCGCGGCGCAGATCGGCCAATTCATGGAACATGATCAGCAACGAACCAACCGCTAGTTCCAGGTTTGAAGGTTGCTTGTCCACAATCGGGCGGGGCCTGCCGGTCACATCAATGGCCACAACTACATCGGCTTTCACATGGTTAAAAGGTACCGGATTTTTCATGCCGCCATCCACATGAATGCGGCCATTGATGCGCGGCGCTGCAATCAAACCAGGGATAGCAATGGAAGCGCCCACAGCGGCCACAACTGAACCTTTTTCCAAAACAACTTCTTCCATGCGTTCAAAATCTGTTGCGATAATTTTGAGTGGAATTTTCTGGTCTTCAATTAGCGGCGGTAAATGGTCTGGCAACACAATGTCGGTTACCTTTTGGCCATCAAGCTGCAACGACAAAAGGCCCTTCATCGAAAATATATCGCCAAGCCTTGCTTGCTTTGCGCCAAAAACATGCCGCGCCAAATCTACTTTGTTTGATAACAAGCGAATGGCATGTTCGCGCAATTCGCGGCCAGACATGCCGCCTGCATAGCCAGCGCCCACCAATGCGCCCATGCTGCACCCCACAATCATTGAAGGTTTGATGCCCAGTTCATCAAAAACTTCAAGCATGAGGATATGTGCAAGGCCACGCGCACCGCCGCCGCCAAGGGCAAGGCCAATGTTCATTTCTGAATGGCCCGCCACCCAATATCGCGGCGACAAAAGCCATCTTTCCAGTTGATCAAATCTACAGCGGCATAGGCTTTTTTCTGTGCGTCTTTGACTGTGGCACCAACAGCTGTGACGTTTAAAACGCGCCCGCCATTAGCAACAATAAACTCTCCATCCAAAGCTGTGCCCGCGTGAAAAACTTCAACGCCTTTGTCAAACTCTTGATTCAAACTATTGATGTGAGAACCTTTTTCAACATCGCCCGGATAACCTTTGGCAGCCACGACAACGGTGAGCGCGTGTTCATCACGCCATTTTGCATGAACACTTTTCAATGTGCCTCTGGCTGTGGCCATGAGCAATTCCAACAGATCGCTTTCAAGCCGCATCATCATCACTTGCGTTTCAGGGTCGCCAAAGCGCGCGTTATATTCAATCAGCTTTGGGCCCTGTTTGGTGAGAATA
>JANXRO010000065.1 GCA_025356765.1 Hyphomicrobiales bacterium
CAAGCAACCACGTGACACTCCAAGAATCGCAATGACGACGAAGGAGATCACCATGAATGACCAATCCGATAATCCGTTTCTAACCGTTGCTGAGGCTGCTGCCTACCTTCGCCTCAAGAAGCGCACCCTCGACAACATGCGCTGGATGGGAACGGGACCAAAGTTTCGCAAGCATGGCGGACGCATCTATTACCATACCGATGAGTTGAAAGAATGGTCACTCAACAGTCGACGCAATTCCACGTCGGAGTATTAGGATGGTCACAAAATCTCAGAAAATTATGTTTGTAATTGCTGCGGTTGGTATTGCCTTCCTTGCTGTAAAGTCTTTCTTCAATCCGGTGCCACTTATCATCTGGAATGCCTCTGAAAGTGTTCCAATTGGTTGGTATTTTGTTGCAAGTAACCAGCCTAGAATTGGCGAAATCGCTGTGATTAAACTCGCTGATTGGGTGCAAATCTATGCTTCATCGCGTGGATATTTACCCCAAAATGTCTGGTTGCTCAAACCCATATTTGCGGCCAATTCTTCTATCATTTGTCGCTTCGGGTCACATGTTTTTGTCAATGGAAAGCAGGTCGCTAAGGCCAAGATCGTGGACAAAATGCATCGCGTTTTACCAGTTTGGAGGGGCTGCACGGCGCTCTCTTCAACGCAATATTTTGTGTTGGGCAGACATCGAGATTCCTTTGATAGCCGTTACTTTGGACCCATCGAACGGAAGCAAATTATCGGTACTGCCTTTCCGCTCTCAGGATTGTTCAAATGAAGTTCCGTGAAGTTTGGAGTGGGCTTGGTCGGGATTTTGTAAGCGTCCGGTCCTTGCACATCCTTTAATTTGCAGGCGCTGACTCAGGTTTCCAGTTCCACGGCAGCAGCTCGTCGAGTCGGTTGACGGTGTGTCCTTCGACCATGCGGGTGAGAATGTCGCGCAGGTACGCGAAGGGTTCGACCCCGTTGAGCTTGCAGGTTTCGATGAGGGAACAGACGACGGCCCAGCGTTCGCCGCCGCCATCACTTCCAGCAAAGAGGTGGTTTTTTCGGCCCAACGCGGCAGGACGAATAGCGCGTTCGACGGGATTGGTGTCGAGATCAATGTGGCCATCATCAAGAAAGCGGGTAAGGCCATCCCATCGTGAGAGGGCGTAGCGTATGGCTTCGGCAAGCTTGCTGCGTCCGCCAAGGCGAGGAAGTTGGTTGTTGAGCCATTGATGAAGCCGTTCGATCAATGGCTTTGAGTGAGCCCGCCTTGTGATCAAACGATGTGCAGGTGATTGGCCTCGCACTTGTGCTTCAATTGCATAAATCTCAGCGATACGACGTAAGGCTTCCAGTGCAAGGGGCGCTTTGTCGGCTTCGGCAATGTCGTAGAACTTGCGCCGCGTGTGAGCCCAACAGGCAGCGAGTGTGATGTTGCCCTTGGTCGTCAGCTGCTCGAATCCAGCATAACCATCGACATGCAGAACACCTTTGAAGTCTACCAAATGTGTTTTCGGACGTTCAGCTTTCCGGTCTGGTGCGAAGTGATAAATGACGGCAGACGGTGCCTGTCCACCCCACGGTCGCTCTTCTCTGGCATAGACCCAGAAGCGGCCTGTCTTGGTGCGCCCGCGTCCCGGATCAAGCACTGGAATGGGCGTGTCATCAGCAAAAAGATAGGGTGATGCAAAGACGCTGTCGCAGAGTTTTTGATGTAGGGCTTTCAGCCACCAGCAGGCTCCACCCACCCATCCGGCAAGGGTTGAACGCGCCAGTTCAACACCGTGCCGTGCAAAGATTTGCGATTGCCGATAAAGCGGCAAGTGATCGCAATATTTGGCGACAAGGACCTGGGCAAGAAGGGCAGGTGTTGCAAGACCACCTGCGATCGGGCGTTCCTGTGCGGGTGTTTGCACGACCGTTCCGCAGGTCCGGCAAGCATATTTTGGGCGGCGAATGCGGATGACGCGCAGCTCCGCAGGCACATAGTCGAGCATCTCACTGACGCTTTCGCCAATCGAGTGAAGTGCGCCGCCACAGCCGGAACAACAGCCATCACTTGCGCCATGCGCATCAAGTACAATGTCATGACGTGGCAGATGATCAGGCAAAACTTTGCGCTTGGGCCGCTCATCAGATGTGGGTATTGGAGTTGGTTGCCGTGCTTCAACTTCGCTAATGTCGGCTTCTATATCTTCAAGTCCAAGTGCCAATTGATCGGGATCAAGCTGTTCCGAGCGACGTCCAAACTGATTGCGCTGTAGCTGCTTTACGATGAGGCGGAGGCGTTCGATTTCGCCATCGCGATGCTCAAGTTTGTGCGCCATATCGCGCACCAAGCGATGTAATTGCTCTGTATCAGACGGCAGATTGGCGAGGTCCAGCTGCATGATTACTCATACACCAAAACGCTGATTTGGTGAAGCAAAAAGCACAAATAACACGTAGTTCTATTGACTTTTAGCCCGCCGCCGCAGGCCTCCAAACCTGCTTTGGCGCACGCCAGTCAATGCCTTCAATCAACAGCGCCAATTGCACCGGCGTCAACTGGACTGTGCCACCGGGATCAGTCAAGCGCGGCCAGACAAAGCCACCCTCATTGAGCTTCTTGGTGAACAGGCACAACCCGTTGCCATCCCAGAACAGCACTTTCATGGTCGACGCTGTCTTGCCACGGAAGGCAAAGAGATGACCTGAGAACGGGTCCTGTTTCAGGCTTTCCTGCACCAGCACGGCAAGCCCGTCGAGGCCCTTTCTCATGTCCGTGTAGCCAAGTGCGAGATGAACTTTTACGCCAGAGGGAATGAGCAGCATCACGCATCTCCCTTGACTGTCGCCTGCCTTCGCACTTCATCCACATCGCTGCCTGCGGGTGCAAACACACGTCGACCATCACCAAGTTCGACAGTCATCATTCCATCCGGCACCGGGATCAGATCGTGCAAGATAGCGGATTGGGTTGATGCGTTTCCTGCACCATTTTCCAGCGTAACCGCAGCCAGTCTTGCTTTTCCATCCCTGCTGTAGCCGAACTGCACACGCCAGCGGAACAGCATGCTGGTGACAATGCCATGCCGCCTGCACACTTCCGCAGCACTCGTATTGGCCGCAGCAGATTCTTCAGCGATGGCGCGCTTTTCCTCGTCGGTGAAGCGCCGCCGGTTCGATCTTCCGTCCTGTTCAGGGACAAGTATGGACGCACTTGTCAAGTCCTGTCCGGTACCATTTTCCTTAGCAGCGCTGCTTGAACCACTGCTTATTTTGGGTCGCGCACTGGGATGAAGATGAGCGCGCCAATCAATCTCTAACCCTTCTTCATCGATCTTGTGACACCACTTTTTCAGACTGTAGGGCGAGATGTTGTGGCTCATGGCATAGGACTTGGCACTCATTCCCGACCAGATCAGCGCTTCCACATGCATGGCCCAGAAGGCCTGTGCTGCCTTGTTGCGCCAGTGCCTCCGCAATGGAAGATAGCTTTGCAAACGCTTCTTCCGTTGGTCGTCGCGCAGCAATTCAGCCCGCAATTTCTCAGCTTCCTTGCCCATGAAGTGCTCCATCCAACGATCGAATGTATGCACGCTGAGCAGGTGTTCGCCGCAGTATTTTCGTTTGCTCAGCTTGCTCCGTCGCCAAGCCTCAACATGGACCGACCAGAAGCTCTGCCGCGCTTCACCTTCAAAATATCTGCTTGTCATCGTTCATTCTCCTCGACCCGAGAATGAGCGATTTGATCCGTCAGCGCAGGATGCAAAATGGGTGCAGGGACCGGACGCTTACGGGATTTTCGGGAGGGCAAGATAAAAGGACTGACGGTAGGTTGGGGTATAAGTGCTTGAAATGATTGGATCGATTTGACGTCACCAGAAATTTAATGACGGCAACTTGATTTCAACGTCTTGATATGTCTGCATATTTATGTCGTCATTTAAGATTAAACTGATTGATTATTGTTTGGCGGCAAAAGCAATTTTACGACGTATCAACTGGCGCGCTTATGCCTGTATCAGGACCGCGTCAGCTGCTCGCTCCGACGTAAAACGTCTACAAGTTTGGAAACTAATTTTTCACGCGCGGTTGAAGATAATTTATCGAGATTTAATTGTTTCCACCGCACGGCGGGAAGCTCTTGTGCGTCGGGGATATTTAGCAGTTTCCAGTCAGGCGAACCACGCTTGAAACCGAGGAGGAATTCCTTGTGTTCCGTGGGCATGTTTCCTGCGACGGAAGCAATCAGGGATTCCCGCGCAGCTAACAGCTCATCCAGAGGCACGGGTTCCTCCGTCATGCCGTCAAAGCCTTGCGCAAATTCTCGGGTGATGTCTTTTCTGCGTGGCACAAGAACTTCCGAAATTGGTCGGTCGTGACTGATGAGATAAACGATGAAGGCACTGCGAAGATCATCGTCGATGCCTTCATTCGCCAGCAGGGCACGAATATCGAAAAGGTCACGCGGATGTTGGCGGTCAAGTGCCGCCACAATTTTCCCGGCGTAGAGATCAGGGAATGAAACCACCTGCATTTCTGCAAACCCGAATACGCTTTCGACACTTGGCTTGACTGAACGTACTATTGGCTCGAATACGCAGCCGCGCAGAACAGGCGTGACTTCAATTTTTATTTGGACGTCGTACCGCTGAACTGTGAGCTTGGTTACAATTTGTTCGCGCGTATTCAGGACTTCGGTTACATGCGTGTTAGGCAGCCCTAAGCGGATGCTGGTGGCTATACGCTTCATGGCAGCATCGATCTCAGCCAATGACATTGCGCGCGGTTCAATCGGCAGGTATGTGAGATCAATATCGACTGACAGGCGTGGCATGTCCCGGATGAATAAGTTGATGGCAGTGCCGCCTTTTAAGGCGAACGCCTTTTCGGGGGCGACAAACGGAATGACCTCCACCAGTAATGCCACTTGGCGTTGGTAGTTTTCAAACAGGGGCACCGAGATCCTCCGGCACTGTGATAAGGTATTTGGAGTTGAGCTTGCCGCCCTTGACGAGCATACGCTTGCCCACTCCGAGATTTATCGTGGCGCGGTTAATTTGCTTTAGCCAAGTGTGTTGGTGGCGCTCGGCAAACCAGAAGAACAAACGCTTGACCTTGATGCTTCGGCAATCGACCAGAAGGGTTTGAAGCCGTTTTGGGCTCAGCGTTCGCAATCCTTCGACGAGCATGTCGACTTGATGAAAACTTTCGTGGAGGGGTAACTCGTTCAGTAGTTCGAGCACAGCGCGTTCGGGTGTGGAAACGGTGAGCGGCCATTCGGCAGGCCCTTGCAATTGCCGCAATGTGCCGCCCTGCAATCCTTGTTCATCTGCGAGTGTTTTGAACAGGACGTGTGACTTATGAAATCGGAAACTTTCCTGCAATGGAAGTTTTACAAGCCAGCCGGGCGGCGGTTCTTTGCCATAAAGATGGACGAACTTGGGGCCGGATGCAGATAAGTAGTGGCTGAAGCCTTGCAGATCGAGGGCGGTGCGCCCGCCAACTACCAGATTGTGTCCCATAAGCTTCTGTAGTGACACAACGGTTCGTTGCCAGTCTAATTTGCCTATTGGTCGTTTATAGGTGCTGCGTACAGGCTGGACTAACCAACCAGCGGACACATATTGGCTACGGAGGCTAGTTGAGTACCCGTGGCGCTCCATCCAGCTTGCATCAACCACAAGTCCTTCGGGTAGGGTTCGTTCGAGTTGGTTTAGCTTACGAATTTTTTGCTCAGCCATGCTGCGTAAAATTGCATAATATCAAACCAAAATCAAGGTTTTAAATATGTTAAAATTACGTAGTTTAACTTAGTAAAAATAGCTACATTCAAACTCCATGACAAAGAGCATTACCCGCTTTTACCAATGGTTGAAAAGTGGGCTTCTGGTACAATCCTGCGATCCAAGTCGGCAATCGCCTTTGATCAAATAGCGGTTCGTTTCAATTGTGAATGGAATACAAAATGAAGTTCTTTGCCCATTCTGGAAATAGCAAAGTCGATAAATCAGACTGGCAGCCGCTTGCCGAACATTCAGAAAATGTGGCGCGAATGGCCGCACAAATGGCTTCCATTTTTGGATGTGAGAATGCCGCATATGCTGCAGGACTTTTTCATGATCTGGGGAAATATAATCCGGCATTTCAAAGCAGGTTGGATGGTGCCAATATCCGCGTTGATCACTCTACGGCGGGTGCGGCTTTGTTGCCATCGCTCGCCAAGGGCAGGGATCACGACATCGCAAAACTGATTGCCTATGTCATTGCTGGCCACCACGCTGGTTTGCCGGACATGACGAGTGAAAGCGGGTCGCTCTCAGAGCGCGTGAAGAACTTTAAGGGCGAGTTGGATGCAGTGTGGAAGCAGGAGCTTTCATTCGATTTGGAAAGCTTAGTGCCTTCATCTTTCAAATTTTCTGAAACAGAGAAGCGGCGTCCATTTCAATTTTCATTTCTCACCCGCATGATTTTTTCTTGCCTAGTTGATGCAGATTACAAAGACACAGAAGCTTTTTATGACAAGCTTGAAAGTCGACGACATGATAGGGAATGGCAGCCGCTTCAAAAACTATTGCCGCAGTTCACAAATGCCTTTGATACGAAAATGAATTCGATGTCGAAAGCTGATACGAAAGTTAACCTACTGCGCACCGATATTCTCCATCATGTGCGGGCGCAAGCCGCGCAAAAGCCGGGACTGTTTACACTCACAGTGCCAACGGGCGGTGGCAAGACTTTGGCCTCGCTTGGTTTTGCCTTGGACCATGCGAAACTTCACGGGCATGACAGGATCATTTATGCCATCCCTTTCACATCAATCATTGATCAGACGGCGGCGATTTTTGGTGATCTGCTGGGCGTTGATCATATTCTGGAACATCACTCGGCCATCGACAATGAGGCAATCGGCAAAAGCCAGCGCCGCGATTGGCGCGATAAATTGAAACTGGCGATGGAAGATTGGGCCGCCCCCATTGTGGTTACAACCAATGTGCAGTTTTTTGAAAGTCTGTTTGCGTCGCGCACCTCAGCGGCGCGGAAACTCCACAACATTGCCAACAGCGTGATCATTTTGGATGAAGCTCAAACCATTCCGCGCAATCTACTGTCACCCTGTATGCGGGTGCTGGATGAACTGGCCAAAAACTATAAATGCAGCATCGTGCTGTGCACCGCAACCCAACCCGCAACCGATGCCAGAAATTTTTCAATTGGCCATCCGGCAGGTTTGCCGTTGGAAGGCCGCGAACTGGCACCGGACCCGCAACGGCTCTCCAATTCTTTGCGCCGCGTTATCATTCAAAAACCACGCGAGATGCGCAATGATGAAGTGCTGTCGGAACTACAACAAACAAGCCAGGGCCTCGTCATCGTCAACAGCCGCAAACATGCTTTGGCGCTTTATCAAGACGCAAAAAAGTCCGGGATGGATGGGCTTGTGCATCTCACTACGCGGCAATGCGCTGTTGATCGCCGCAAGATTTTAGCCGAAGTGCGCACTCGTCTTGAGAACAAACAATACTGTCGCGTCATTGCAACAAGTTTGGTTGAAGCCGGAGTCGATGTTGATTTTCCGCGCGTGTGGCGGGCCGAGGCTGGGTTGGACCAGATTGCTCAAGCGGCAGGACGTTGCAACCGTGAAGGCAAGCGGCCTGTTGAGGAAAGTATCGTAACAGTTTTCCAGACTCCAGATTATCCACCACCCGGCGAGATCAAAGCTTTGACGGGGGATATGTCGCGGATATTGCACAAACACGAAGCCGATTTGCTTTCACCAGCGGCCATCGCCGATTATTTTGGTGAGGTTTATTGGCGGCTGGGTGAAAAAGGTTTGGATGCCAAAGATATTCTGGCGCGATTCAAAGTGGACCGAACTGGCACTGATTTTTCTTATCGCAAAGTGGCCGAAGATTTCCGGATGATTGAAAGTGGCATGGTTCCGGTGATTGTTCCTATGGATGAGAAATCCAGAGCTTGGGTGGCAAAACTGGGTGTGCCTGAAATCAGCTCAGGCAAGTTGGCGCGCGAATTACAAACCTACATTGTGCAAGTGCCACCTAAAGCGCGCCAACTTTTGCTGGCCAATGGTCGCGTGAAATTCATCGCACCCGAATTGCGCGAAGATCAGTTTGCGGTGTTAACAGACCCCAAGCTCTACACCTCAGAATTGGGCCTGTTGTGGGAGGATGCGGACTATTTATCCACAGAGGCTCTTGTCAATTAGTTCTATTTATGTTCTGGTCGGCCATCGTCCTTAAATGCGGCAGGGTGGCATGGCTTACGGCATTCGATTGAAAGTTTGGGGTAATTACGCTTGTTTTACGCGCCCCGAAATGAAAGTGGAGCGTGTATCCTATGATGTAATGACGCCCTCTGCTGCGCGGGGCATTTTGGAGGCGATCCATTGGAAGCCCGCCATTCGCTGGGTGATTGATGCCATTCATGTGTTGGAGCCCATTCGTTTTCAGTCCATCCGCCGCAATGAAGTTGGGCACAAGGCACCCGTCGGAAGAATCAAAACCGCGATGAACCGCGAAAACCTTGAGGGCTTGCATATATTGGTGGACGAAGATCGCCAGCAACGTGCGTCCACCGTTCTGGCGAAAGTTGCTTATGTCATCGAGGCGCATTTTGAGATGACAGAAAAAGCAGGTGAAGGTGACAATGTCGGCAAACATCTAGACGTGTTCAATAGACGCGCCATCAAAGGCCAGTGCTTTCATCAACCGTGTTTGGGCACAAGGGAATTTGCTGCCAGTTTTGAATTGCTGCCCCCAGATGCGGCCATGCCAAAAGCAATCGACGAAACCCGCGATCTTGGCTTCATGCTTTGGGACATTGACCATCAAGCCAAAGATCGACCATCTTATTTCTTTCGTGCGCAATTGGTGAATGGCACCATCGAAGTGCCGGCTCCTAATTCACCGGAGGTGAAACGATGAGCATTCTTGCATCGCTGGCGAAAGCTTACGAGCGCTTACCTGATGCACCTCCGTTTGGGTTTTCAGCTGAGAAAATTGGATTTCTGATTTCATTGAATGCAGATGGCAGTGTTGCCAGCGTTGCGGATTTGCGAACGGGTGCGGGCAACAAGAAAATCATACCCCTCATGCAAGTGCCGCAAGCCGTCAAGCGAACGGTTGGCATAGCTCCAAATTTTCTTTGGGACAAAACCTCTTATGTGCTTGGTGTAACAGCAGGTGAAGGAAAACGGGTGGCTGGCGAACATGCCGCCTTTGTTGAACGTCATTTGGAAGCTCTTGCCGGACAGGAGGACGAGGGCCTTAAAGCACTGAGTCTATTTCTCACAAACTGGAAGCCAGAACTATTCATTGCTCCCCTGTGGCCAGATGACATGAAAGATCAGAATGTGGTTTTTGCGTTGGAAGCGGAACGGTTGAAAAATATTCGTATCCATGATCGTCTCGCTACCAAAAAACTGTGGGAAAAACTGTCGTCCGAAGGCGACAAGAGTTTCGCGGCCTGCCTTGTCAGTGGTGAAAACGGACCTGTTAGTCGGCTTCACCCCTCGATCAAGGGCGTTTGGGGCGGGCAATCTTCTGGTGCCTCCATCGTGTCTTTCAATCTGGACGCTTTTACATCTTATGGCCACGAACAAGGAGAAAATGCGCCCGTGTCCGAAGCGGCAGTTTTTGCCTATACAACTGCACTGAACAGGTTGTTGGAAAAAGATAGTAAAAACCGTATCCAACTCGGCGATGCTTCTACAGTGTTTTGGGCGGATGCCTCTAATGCTGAGGATGCAAATGACGCGGAGTCACTTTTTGCCTCTTTGTGCAGCGATGTGGATGAAACCATGCAGTCCGACAAGGTCGGTGATCTTCTTAAAAAAATGCGAAGTGGCTTGCCTATAAAAGATTTTGCACCGGGGCTTGAAAAAGGCGTTCGCTTTTATGTTCTGGGCTTGGCCCCTAATGCCGCACGCATTTCTATTCGGTTTTATTTTGAGGATGATTTTGGAGCACTTGCTGCAAATTATCAGCGCTTTGTGCAAGAGATGCAGATTGAGCCTGAACCGCGTGATGGCTTTCCACCATTCTGGAAATATCTTGCTGAAACAGCTGTGCTTGGCAAGCGCGAAAATGTTCCGCCGAAACTGGCGGGAGATTGGATACGTGCCATCCTCACGGGCGGGCCCTATCCGCTCACTTTAATGTCTTCAATTCAAATGCGCATTCGTGCCGACAAAGACATCAACGCGTTGCGAATCGCAATGCTCAAATCAGTTCTCATCCGAAATTATAAAATGGAGGTTCCAGTGGCACTCGACATCGAGAATAGAAATAAGGGCTATCTGTTAGGGCGGCTTTTTGCTGCCTATGAACAGGCCCAAAGAGCAGCCCTTGGCGACAAGGTCAATGCCACGATCAAGGATAAGTTTTATGGAACGGCATCGGCACAGCCGCGCCGGGTTTTTGCATTGCTTGACAAGGGATCAGTCAATCATCTCTCAAAGCTCGGCAAGGCTAAGCCTGGCTACCGTGTTGTGATTGAACGCGAGATTGCTGATATCATGGCCATCATACAGCCCGGCGAAGACCCGTTTCCCGCTTCAATGTCTGCCGAAGAACAAGCCTTGTTTGGCGTTGGTTATTATCATCAGCGCAATCACTTCTTCAAACCCAAGTCAAATGAAACCTCAGCCACAAAGGATGCCGAATAATGACCGCGATTTCTAACCGTTATGATTTTGTGTTGTTGTTTGATGTTGCCAATGGCAATCCCAATGGCGATCCCGATGCTGGAAATTTGCCGCGTCTTGATCCTGAAACCAACCACGGCCTCGTCTCAGATGTGAGTCTCAAGCGCAAGGTGCGCAACTTCATTGAGATGGCCCATGAAGGCAAAGATGGCTTTCATATTTATGTGAAAGAAGGCGCTATTCTGAATGATCAGCATCGCAAAGCCTATAAGGCGCTGCGCCCTGATGACGCCAAAGTGGATAAGGATGCCAAACTCAACCCGAAGGACGATGATGAGGCGGTCAAGCTGCGTAATTTTATGTGCAGGAACTTTTTTGACGTGCGCAGCTTTGGCGCTGTGATGTCGACAGGCGTGAATTGCGGTCAAGTGCGTGGTCCTGTTCAATTGACTTTTGCAAGCTCGGTTGAGCCAATCGTGCCAGTTGAAATTTCAATCACCCGCATGGCTGCCACCAATGAAGCTGAAAAAAAGCAACGTGCCGAGGGTAGCGAAGAAAGCAATGACCGCACGGATAACCGCACCATGGGCCGCAAACATATAGTGCCTTATGGTCTTTATCGTGCCCATGGGTTTATCTCAGCAAAATTGGCCGAACGCACAGGGTTCGCAGATGCCGACTTAGAAACTTTGTTCAACGCTTTATCCACGATGTTTGAGCATGATCGCTCCGCTGCGCGTGGTGAAATGACAACCCGCAAGCTGATCATGTTCAAGCATCAGAACGCCATGGGCAATGCTCCGGCTCACAGTTTGTTTGATCGTGTGAAAGTCGGGCGCAATGTGAGTGGTGAGTTCAGAAGCGTGGATGATTCCGGAATTGGCAATTATCCTCCAGCCCGCAAATTTTCGGATTACATCGTGACAATAGACCAAAACAACATTCCAGAAGGTGTGGAAATCATCGAGCGGGTCTGAACCATGGTTGAGCCTGCTGACGCGCATGAGTCTGAGAAAGCGGAACCCATCCCGCTTTCTGCTCTTCAGCATGCGGTTTATTGTTTGCGTCAGGCAGCGCTTATTCACCTCGAACGACAATGGGAGGAAAACAGGTTCACAGCCGAGGGTAGTGTGCTTCATACGGTGGCAGAAAAACCTGGCACCCGCAAAGATCGCGGCGTGCGCCGCGTGATGGCACTGCCCTTGGCGTCTCGCCGGTTGGGAATTGTGGGTGTTGGTGATCTGGTGGAGTTTCACAAAGGCGAAGGGGCAACTGAAACAGCTTATCCGGTGGAATATAAGCGCGGCAAACCCAAAACCCACCGCGCTGATGAAGTTCAGCTTTGCGCCCAAGCGCTGTGCCTTGAGGAAATGACGGGCAGCGCCGTACCCGAAGGTGCGCTCTTTTATGGTGAAACCAAGCGGCGTGTCATCATTCGCTTTGATGATGAACTTAGAGTCTTTACAGAAACCATCATTGCTGAATTGACACAGGTTTTCGCCACCCAAAAAACGCCACCACCAACCCAAAATAGAGAGCGGTGCCGCGCCTGTTCGCTGCTGGAAATATGCAAGCCACATCTGGTTGCAAAACCCGTGCTGGCGTGGCGTAAACGAATCTTGGATCAACTCTTAGCGGATGGAGCTGAACCCGCATGAAGAAGCTGCTCAATACTCTTTACCTCACAACAGAAGGCTCATCACTGCGCAAAGAAGGAGAAAATCTGGTTGCGGATGTCGAAGGTGTTGAAAAAGCCCGCGTGCCTTTTCACATGATTTCGTCTGTCGTTTTATTTGGTGCCATTTTTGTATCCCCGCCTTTGCTGCAATCCTGTGCCGCTGCGGGCATCACCATCGTGCTGCTATCGCGCAACGGCCGTTTCCAGGCGCGGGTTGAAGGCCCGATCAGCGGCAATGTTTTGCTGCGGCGAGCGCAATATAAGGCGTCTGAAAAGCCGGAAGAAATTGTGCGCTCGATATTGATTGGTAAAATCACCAATCAGCGCAGCGTGCTCATGCGGCATGTGCGTGACTATGGGCATGAAACCGAAGCGCCAATTCTTGAGCGGCTTAATTTCGTTGTTGGGCGCTTGGCTCATATTGTCCGTTACGTGCAGGTGGCCGATATTGAACTGGACACCATGCGCGGTTCAGAGGGTGAAGCAGCCAATCTCTATTTCTCAGTTTTTGATCATCTCATCCGCTCATCAGAACCATCGATGCGTTGGCAAGTACGGTCGCGCAGGCCGCCGTTGGATCCGATGAATGCCCTGCTGTCCTTTCTATACACACTGCTCACTCATGATTGTCGCAGCGCTGCGGAATCTGTGGGGCTTGATTCTGCTGTAGGGTTTTTACACCGAGATC
Source organism: Hyphomicrobiales bacterium (assembly GCA_025356765.1). Taxonomy (GTDB): domain Bacteria; phylum Pseudomonadota; class Alphaproteobacteria; order Rhizobiales; family Aestuariivirgaceae; genus Aestuariivirga. The sequence continues at coordinate 12,998 of JANXRO010000065.1, forward strand.
GACCGGGCCGCCCCAGTCTGGCGCTGGATATAATGGAGGAGTTGCGACCAGTCCTGGCAGACAGGTTAGCGCTTTCATTGGTCAATCGGCGACAAATCCAAGCATCAGATTTTGAAACGCGCGAGGGTGGGGCGGTTTTTCTTCGTGATGACGCCCGCAAAACCATTCTGACTGCCTGGCAAGAACGCAAAAAAGAAGAGCGCCTCCACCCATTTCTCGAAGAAAAAGCGCCGCTCGGCCTGTTCCCTTATCTTCAGGCCTTGCTGCTCGCCCGCCATCTGCGCGGTGATCTTGATGCTTATCCTTCTCTGATTTGGAAGTAATCTATGTTGGTGCTGGTTACATATGATGTTTCATTCGCCGATGCTGGTGGCCCAAGAAGGTTGCGACGGGTTTCCAAAACCTGTCGTGACTATGGACAGCGCGTGCAATATTCTGTGTTTGAAATTGAAGTAGACCCTGCCCAGTGGACTGCCTTAAAAAAGCGTTTAGAAGACATCATAAAACCTGATGTCGACAGCCTGCGCTATTATTATCTTGGTGCAAACTGGCAAAGACGAGTAGAGCATGTTGGCGCAAAGCCAGCGACGGATTTGAATGGCCCGCTGATTGTTTAGGTTCTTGCAGTACCAACTTTCAATGATTGATAATAATTGCGGCAGCGCGTACCTCAAGCATGTCAGGTTTCCCCGCGATGTTCGCGCTCTTCATAACCAATTGAATACATGTGACATCAGGCAAACAGTTATTTATATCACTATTGGAATGTGCGGCCCTACAAGACTTTCGCGCAGTAAATTAGATTTTCTAATGAATCTCTTGATGTTAACAACAGCATGTCGCCCCTCACACAGGGGCGTGGATCGAAACGTCAATGGTAGTTGTGCTTGGGTCATCAGGGACAAGTCGCCCCTCACACAGGGGCGTGGATCGAAACATTATCACGGAGTCGCCGCGCTTCATATGGG
>JANXRO010000112.1 GCA_025356765.1 Hyphomicrobiales bacterium
GGTGGCCTCGGCTTGCAGTTTGGCGGCCCGCGTAACTATGCTGGTGAGGTTGTTGCCTTGCCCACCATGGGCGACGGCCGCAAAGCCCAAGGCGTTGCCGACATCAATGCTGGACTAAAACTTTATCACAACGCCATGGCCTTGTTGTTTGTGATGGGCGTTATTTTGGCAATTGCCCTTTAAGCACCAAAGGCAGGCCCGCCGCCACAAACACCACATTGTCGGCAATCGCTGCAACACGTTGATTGGCGCTGCCTTGAATATCGCGAAAAGCGCGGGCCAATTTATTTTCTGGCACAATGCTAAGGCCCACTTCATTTGAAACCAGAACGATATTGGCCTCGGCTTTTTGCAAACCCAAAACCAATTGATCAACCGCCGCTAAACAATCCGCATCGGCCAAAAGCAAATTGCTCAACCAAAGTGTGATGCAGTCCACCAAAATTGTTGTGCCCAAATTATCTTGTGAAGCCATGGCACCAACCAAATCCAAAGGTGCCTCAACAGTCTGCCACCCTGCCCCACGTTGAATTTTATGCGCGGCAATGCGTTCCCGCATTTCATCATCAAAGGCTTGCGCCGTTGCAATATAGGTGCGCGGGCTCATACAAAACGTTTCGGCCAGCTTGCTTTTGCCGCTGCGAGCACCACCCAAAACCAGCGTAATGCTCATGCCTTCACCGGTGGAATGCGCGCGATGAAATGCCCGCGCATGAGCTGTGGCCAAAGCTTGAAGGGAACTTCGCCCGTTTCGGTTTGCCCATGCGCATCAAACCAATCCAAAATCGCTTCGGCCTGTTCAGGCGTGGGTTGGTTGCTGCCAGTGATATATGAAAAACGCTGATCATCTTGAATAACAACGCTGCAATGCTTGGTGCAATTCCACAGGCAGCTTTGCGTTTCCACAATAACGTCCTCGCGGTTTTTCGCTGCTAAAACAAGTGTCATGGCCTCAATCAACATTTGGCCGCCCGTTCTTCCATCGGGGGCAAACTTCGATTCAGCAGAAAACTTACAGGTGGAACAAATAACCAAACGGCGCATGAGATATGGACAAGCCTTTAAGGGGTGCTAACCTGCTCCATAGCCGAAACATTAAAGCACGAAAATGAAATTCCACCGTATCGCCTTTTTAGCGTCTGAAGCACCCGATGCACGCCGTGCCATTAAAAAGCTCGAGAAACTCTATGGCAACGCAACCGCTGAAACTGCCGATGTTGTAGTGGCTTTGGGCGGCGATGGCTTGATGCTGCAAGCTTTGCACACCTATATGGAAACGGGCATTCCAATTTATGGCATGAACCGTGGGTCTGTTGGCTTTTTGATGAATGAATTCAGCGAAAAGAATTTGCTGGATAGATTGGCCGCAGCCGAGTTGACAACCATTCGCCCCTTGAAAATGACGGCCAAAACCGCCGATGGCAAAAAACATCCAGGCTTGGCTTTCAATGAAGTTTCACTTTTGCGCCAACGCTCGCAAGCCGCGAAAATAAAAATCATAATTGATGGCCAAACGCGATTAGAGGAATTGATTTGTGATGGCGTTTTAGTGGCAACGCCTGTTGGATCCACCGCCTATAATCTTTCAGCCCACGGGCCAATTTTGCCGATCGGTGCACCGCTTTTGGCCTTAACGCCCATCAGCGCATTTCGTCCGCGCCGCTGGCGTGGAGCCATGCTTTCGCATCGTGCCAAAGTGACATTGCAAATTTTGGAACATGAAAAGCGCCCGGTTGCGGCCGTGGCGGATCATCAGGAAGTGCGCAATGTTATTGAAGTTGAAATTAGCGAAGACAAAAAGCGCAGCGTGAAAATTCTCTTCGATGCTGCCCACACTTTGGCCGAACGGGTATTGAACGAGCAGTTTAAGTTTTAAGCTGCCCGCACTAAATCTGCTTTCAAACGCTTGGCCACCTTGCGGATGCGTTCTTCGCCATAGCGCCCAAGATATTCAATTTGTTTGGCGCGATCCGCGGCATCCATCGCCTCATAGCGCGTCATCAAAGCCTCAAGTACGCGCCCACCAAATTCTGAAGCCGTAAGGTCACTGCCTTCTTCACGCATATCAATCACAACATCACAAGCAGCACGCAAAATTCCAAAACATGATTGCGGCAAGCCAGAGCGCTTGAAGATTGATTTAAAACCAAGCGAAGATCTTGAATACATCTGTTCTGAGGCGCGTTGCGCGTTAAGCCCACACAAATGCGCCAAAGCGGCTTCAACAACAGTCATTTGCCCGGTGGCAGCAGCACGCACAATAAGCGCCGACGTAAGCATGTTTTTCGCGGCCATAAAGTTTGTCACTTTGGCGCGTTCAACCGGCGTTGCTTCCACAAGCACTTGCATCACCGCTTTGTCTTCAGCATCCGCCACCAATTCAACCGCATCATTGGCCGCAATCCAGCCCTTTTCGGCCATCAATGTGCGCATCCGAAGTGCTGTGCGCCGGGCTTGTAAAATACGAATATCAAGGGGCAAATCAGATTGTGCCAAAAGTTTTTCGCACATGGCTTCAGCCTGGCCGAAACGTTTATAAAGCGCATGATAATCGACATCTTCTAAAACGATTTGTGGATTGTCAAAAAGCGCCAGCGCCACTTTCAGCGAGCCCACTTTAATTACATAGACTGCTGCCTCAGCGCTTAGATCAGGCCGCTTTGCCACTGTAATCTGACGCGGCTCATCGCCCACGCGCAAAATTGCAATCTGGTGCCAGCCATTCAATGCAGGCGTTTGCGCCAAAAATGGCAACGCAATTTCGTCAATATCAGCAATGATTGAAAAAGCCACATCAGGGTGCAACAACGGCTCCAAAGCCAACTCTTCTGCCAAAACGCGGCGCACTTCAGCAGATGGATCCACCGATAATTTCAATAAAACGGGTGTAACTTGGGTGCGCTCAATCTTGGGCGTCGCCGGGTCCGCAACCAGCGCAACCAACTGCCGCGTGAGAGTCATACGCGCATCAACATCCCCAATGTCTAACACACCGGTAAAAACGCTGACATCCAAACCAATACTGTTTACTTCACTCATTTTTACACCAACTCAGGAAACTTGAATTGACGCTATCTCGGAAGGTTTAACAAATTGTTCACTGTAAAATTTAAGCTTTGGTTAGCGCAAATTTAGTGAGGCAAAGCACCGGCTTGCTCAAGTTTGAAATGCAACAAGTCGCGATCAAACGGAGAAACCAGAAAATCTGAAGCGCCTTGAATGATACTGCTGCCCATGGCCGAAAGATCTGGGCTTTCCGAATAAAGGATCACAATGGGCCTTTTGCTGGATCGGCCCTGATAACTCATCAAGCGCAGGAATTCTTTGGTGGCGGGCAAAGCAGATGCTTCCATCAAAACCACTTGCGGTTGGCTTTCCTGGCAAAAGCGAATTGCATCATCAGCACCTTCACGCGCTATGCATTCAAAACCAAATCCGTTTAAAAATCCCATTATGCGGCTGCGTTCTGCAGCATTTTTTTCAACTAACAGACAACGAACCATGACTTACACTTTCTCTCAACACACGCGCAAAAGCTGCACGTATTGCGAGTCCTGACTCTGAATGGTTAATGAGATATTAAACAACTTATCCACAGACCTATGGGGCATTCTAAAACATTGAAAATGCAATATTATCGTCAATTTATGACACAGTTGTCCACAGGTGAAGCTTTTCTCTGAATCAGGCCCAACTTGTTTTGGTCGCGACTCACCTGATTCTGCCGCGCAACCTTAAGATGCAACAAGAAATCAGGGTCTGCGCATCCGCCAAATGTTTTCAACGGTGGCATATTCCGCATAGCCAAGCCGTGAAATAGGCGCCATTGCGGCCGTATCAACCCGTCCGTCTTTGATAAATTCATCGGCAATATGAACTCCAACGACACGGCCGATCACCATATAATCGCTAACTTCACCAGCGTCATTTGGCAAAGGCACGGTTTGATAATATTTGCATTCTAATGAAACTGGGCTTGCCGCAACGCGCGGAGGCTTTATCAAACGACAGCTTGCTTTTTCTAGGCCGGCCAATGCAAACTCATCTTCGCTTGTGGTCAGCGAACTCACATTCATCGCCTCACGCAAAGCAAAGCTTGGAATGTTCACCACAAATTCGCCGGTCTCTTCAATGTTGGTCAGGCTGTGTTTCTTGCCTGATGACCCAAAGGCCACATAATGAGGGTTGTGCGAGAACGCGTTGTAAAAACTATACGGCGCTAAATTCGCCTTGCCGGTTATTGAAAGTGTCGAAATCCAAGCAATGGGCCGTGGCACAACCAGCGCATAAAAAGGATCGAGTGGAAGCCCGTGAGCGTTTGATGCGGTATCATAAAACATCAACGAAGCATTTTCATCAGCCCTGGCAAATGCGCCACGCTATCAATCACATGATCAGCCAGAGGTGCTAAATCCTCAGCATTTGAATTGCCACTCAAAACACCAACAGCAAGGCCAGCACCGCCTGCCCGCGCCTCGTTCATGTCATGGGCGTTATCGCCCACCATGGCAACTTCATGGGGCTCAAGCCCGATTTTTTCACAAAACAATCGTATCATATTGCCATGTGGTTTTGGTGCTGAAACACTGTCTGCACCGATCAACAAATCAAAATGGTCAACCACCCCCAAATGAGACATATGCGCATGCGCCGCAGCCTCTACATCATTGGTAGCAATTCCCAAAACATATCCAGCACTTCTCAACTCGTCAAAAACCTGCGTTAATTCTGCAACGGCTTTTGGCTTCTGCAAGGCTTCACGATCAAAATTCTCATCAATTTCGCGCGCCCGCGCCTTGGCTTCAGCTGCGGGAATGTCTGGCCACCACAGGCGCACAATCTGGCCCAACGGTTCAGACGCAAGAGCACTTCCACCCAGGCAGGTTCCTGTTTCAGGCACGAATCCAGTTTTCACTAAAAGCGCAAGCGCTTCAGCTTCACTGTGGCCAAAATGCTTTTGCAGCATTTTCAAATAGGTAAACCCAAAAAAACCATCAAACTCAATCAACGTGCCATCTTTATCAAACAATATGCCTTTAATCGCCATCACACACCCCAATATGTTGTTAAGCCCGCCACATCAGGCCGTGGCCTATCTTCCAGCGCAACAGTTGATGTTCCGATATAAATAATACCCGCAACGTTTTCGGCTTCTGAAACACCCATTGCCGCTTTGGCCGCTTCGTCATAGGCCACCCAATCAGATTGCCATTGTGCATCAAAGCCATGGGCCTGTGCCGCCAAAACCATGTTGAAACATACTGCCGCTGATGAAAGCTGCTGTTCCCACACCGGAATCTTAAAGTGAAGTGCCGCCGTTGAAACAACCACAACAACAATGGGTGCGCGCATGAAAAGCGTGGCCTGAAAATCTAAACTCTCTGCCCCATGGTCGGGGTGAAGCTTTGCCCAAGCAGCTTTAAATTTTTCTCCAACAGCGGCTCTGCCCGCATCCTGAAATACAATAAAGCGCCAAGGGTTCAACTTGCCATGATCTGGCACGCGCGCCGCAATTTCCAGAATGTCTTGCAGTTGGGTCGCATCTGGCCCCGGGCCAGCCATGGCTTTCGCCGATGCCGATTTGCGCGTTTTCAGAAAAGTTAAAAGCGAATGCGTGTCATTAAGTTTTGTCATGGCCCCACATTGCAGGCGGCACGAAAAATTTCAACCGATTCAATTCAACTTCAATGCAAGTAAAGCCGTTAACCACTGATTAAGCATTATGTTGCGGCGGCAAGCCCCGCCTGCTTGAAAGATATGGCCAGCCTGAGAGCTGGGGGAGAGTTAAACAGGGGACAACAAGCAATGGGCGATAGCACCCGCTCAAGGCTTAACAGCCACCAAGCCAGCGCAGCAAAAGCTGCCAGCTTGGTGGTTTTTCTGTTGGGCTTTGGCTCGGCAATCGCAAGCACGAACAACAATGACCAAGACAATTCTGTGCTCGCCACCCCGCTCACCCCAACGGCTGCAACCACAGCAATCGCCAGTGTGAACGCTGGCGAGGAAAGTCTAGAGCTTTCCAGCCGTTTCACCCAAGATGGTAATGTTTACGTGGAAGGCGTTGATTGGACACTAAAAACCCAAAGCGGTGAAGTGATCTACCACAGCCTTGCCACTACCACAGACATTAAGGTGCAACCGGGTTCTTATGAAGTGATTGCTTCCTATGGAACGGTGAAAATTGACGAAGCCGTAAATGTTCCACCCGAAACCAAACTTTCAATAAACTTCGTTTTGAATGCCGGGGCCTTGCGCGTATTGCCAAGGCTTTCTGGCTTAAACGGTGAACAGATTGCAAGCGTGGCCAAAATCTTTGCCCTTAATGGCCCGCAAAGTGGAAAACTCATCGCCAGCTCAAGCCAGCCTGGCCAAGTGATTAAATTGGCTGCAGGAAGCTATCGTATTAAAACCCAATTTGCTGATAGCAATGTTGTGGCCATCACCGATGTTGATGTAAAACCCGGCATCATGCGCTCGCTCGATGTTGCTCATCATGCGGGCTTGGCCCATTTTTCTTTGCTCCATGCCGCCGAAAATATTGAGTGGCGCGTCATGCCCGATCAAGGCGACGAACTTTCAATCAGCAATCCAAATGATCCAACAGCAGTTTTAAAGCCAGGCCACTACACAGCCCAAGCAAAAATCGGTGATAAAGTTCTGAAACAGCCCTTCACCGTGGAAGATGGTAAAGTGCTGGATGTTGTGTTGGAGAATTAGCATCCAATACGATTTCCAACCTAACATTCGTCATTCCGTGCAAACTGCATTGAAGCGCAGGGGCAACAGGGAGTCCACCTTCTCGGTCACACGTCTTATGAGCAAAGCTGAGTTCCGGATAAATACTTAAAGTTTTGTGATGCAAAACTTACCTATTCCGGAATCACGTTATGCCGCTCAGTAAGTGCTAAAGCGCAAAAGAATGAAATTCTCCATTGCTCGCCTGACAAGTCCAATTTTACGATCCGCTGTCAAAAACAGTTCATCGCTGTTTTGATTTATCCACCTCACGTTGTGTTGATCGGGAGCGGAATAGTTGACTTGTGCATTAAATCTAGAGTCCATTAGTCCACGGAGCAGTTTGCAAAAACCATCCCAAATTTGCTGATCAGTTCGTTTCATTTGCTTTCCTTTCTCGTCGAAAGTATAGCATCAAAACGAATAGCATTTCTCGGCTTTCTTGGATCACCTCAAATCCGGTGGTGTCGCCTCTTTCACCAGCGCCGCAATCGTATCTGCCAACGTCGCTACCTTCTGATCTTGCGAACCCAATCTGCGAACGGACACCGTTTTCTCTTCCATCTCGCGTTTGCCCACTGCCAAAATTACGGGCACTTTCGCCAATGAATGTTCGCGCACTTTATAATTGATCTTCTCGTTGCGCAAATCTGCATCGGCCCGCAATCCCATGGCGCGAAGTTGCGTGCGCACTTCCACAGCATAATCATCAGCCTCTGAAGTAATCGGTGCCACCATCACTTGCACAGGCGCCATCCATAACGGAAAGTGCCCAGCAAAGTTCTCAATCAAAATACCCAGAAAACGCTCCATCGAACCGCAAATCGCGCGGTGGATCATCACCGGCACATGCTTTTCGCCGTCGGCCCCAATGTAAAACGCGCCAAAGCGTTCGGGCAAATTGAAATCCACTTGCGTTGTTCCGCATTGCCAATCACGGCCAATCGCATCACGCAAAACATATTCAAACTTCGGGCCATAAAAAGCGCCCTCGCCCGGGTTGATAGCGGTTTTAATTTTGCCACCAGATGCTTCGGCAATTTGCACCAAAACCTTTTGCATAATGGCTTCGGCCCGATCCCAATCAGCATCGGTGCCTACGCGCTTTTCAGGGCGTGTGGAAAGTTTCACAACAATGTGGTCAAAGCCAAAGTCTTTGTAGGTTGATAAGATCAAATCATTGATCTTCAAACATTCATCCGCCATTTGTTCAGGTGTGCAGAAAATATGCGCGTCATCCTGCGTAAACCCGCGCACACGCATAAGGCCATGCAATGCGCCAGATGGTTCATAGCGATGCACCGCTCCAAATTCAGCCAGCCGCATGGGAAGCTCACGGTACGAACGCAAACCATGCTTGAACAGTTGCACATGGCCCGGGCAATTCATGGGCTTTAAGGCAAAAACTTGTTCGTCTTCAGTATGTTCACCAGCGGATGTGGCAGCAAACATGCCTTCACGATACCAACCCCAATGGCCCGATGTTTCCCACAAGCTCTTGTCCAGCAATTGCGGCGCGTTCACTTCTTGATAGTCGAGCTTGCTCAATCGGCGGCGCATATAGGCGATGAGCTGTTGGAACATCGTCCAGCCTTTGGCATGCCAGAACACAACGCCCGGCCCCTCTTCTTGAAAATGAAACAAGTCCATCTCGCGGCCAAGTTTGCGGTGGTCGCGCTTTTCCGCCTCTTCCAATGCTGTTACATAATCTTGCAACTCTTTGTCCGTGGCCCAAGCGGTTCCGTAAATGCGCGTCAACATGGGCTTGGTGGAATCGCCGCGCCAATAGGCCCCAGCCACCTTCATCAACTTGAAGGCGGAACCGATTTTGCCAGTGGATGTCATATGCGGCCCGCGGCACATATCCACCCAGCCGCCCTGATCATAAAATTTAATGTCTTCGTTGCCAGGGATGGAATCAACCAATTCAACTTTGAACGCCTCACCCTTTTTTTCAAAAAAAGATTTGGCGTCTTCGCGTGTTTTCACTGTTTTTGTGAAGGGCTTGTCGCGTTGTATAATTTCACGCATCTTTTTTTCGATTGCGGGAAAGTCTGCCTGCGAAAAAGGTTCATTGCGGAAAAAATCATAGTAAAAACCGTTTTCAATAACGGGGCCGATTGTCACTTGCGTTCCGGGGTGCAATTCCTGCACGGCCTCGGCCAACACATGTGCTGCGTCGTGGCGAATAAGCTCTAATGCACGTGCATCATCGCGCATAATAATTTGCAGTGTTGCGTCGGCGTTAATCGGGTCGGCCAAATCAACTAAAACGCCGTTCACCACAGCGGCAACAGCTTTTTTCTCAAGTGATTTGGAAATGGATGCGGCCACTTGGCCTGCTGTCTGCCCGGCCTCAACCTCGCGCTTGGCACCATCGGGGAAAGTTAAAGTAATCATTTTATTCTCCTTCTGCTCACTCCCGCAAACTGTGGCGGGTAAGCCCATTGATTGTTCAAATGCAAATGCCCCGCTGAAACCTTAACGTCAAGGCCCAACAAAACCGCGCCGTTAACCCTGTTGAAACTTTTTAATAACCCAGCATTAACCTTAACGGTTCATGTTCAACCTCATTAATGCGTTTCAACAGTCAGTAAATGGGTCTCACATGAAAAAGTTTCTTACCGTTCTTTCTATCACCGCTTCGATGTTGGTGCCTTCCGCAAAAGCCATTGCGGCTGATTTAGAAACTCTGCCACCTCCTCCTCCGGTTGAACAGCTTCGCCCAGCAGCATATGATTGGTCAGGTGCCTATGCAGGCGCTTGGATCGGCAGCGCTTGCATCAACGGCAGCTTGGTTGATCATACTGGCGGCGGCACATGGCTAAACGCTGGCTGCGGCTTCAAGGGCGGCGGCTTGTTGGGCTATAACTATCAAATGAGCGACTTTGTGATCGGTGCCGAAATTGATGCTGGCCTCGTTTCAAATCTAGTCAGCAACAACGATCCCGGTGCCAACTATACAATGGGTTTGGATTTTCTCACATCAGCCCGCGCCCGCGCCGGTTATGCAATGGATGACACGTTGTTCTACATCACCGCTGGCGGCACCTGGGCCCAAGGCAATATCAACGGTATTTTGCCATTCACCACACCTAACAACCTGAAGGCCCAAGAATTTGGCTGGGTTGTGGGCGGCGGTGTTGAACATGCCGTGACAGACAAGTTCCGCCTGCGTCTGGAATATCTCTACACCCACATGATTGATACAGATTATAATGACGTATGTTGTAACGTCACTGTAAATTGGGGTGGCGAACATGAATTCAAAGCCGCTGCCATCTGGGCATTCTAAGCGACAGAAACTCTACAAGAGGCCACCTTCGGGTGGCCTTTTTTATGGAACAGGGTCATACCCTTTACCCCCCCAAGGGTGGCATCGGCATATACGCTTGACCGCCAAAACCGACCCCTTACCTGCACCATATTTTTGAACGGCTTGTGTCGCATATTCCGAACATGTCGGCAAAAATCGACACCCCCGCCCCATCACAGATGATAAGGTGAGTTGATACAACCGAATTAACAGCAAGATGATCGCTTTCATAAGGGCAATATAGTGGCTTTAAGCAACAAACCCAACATCCTGTTCATCATGGCCGATCAGTTGGCGGCGCGTTATCTTTCGGCCTATGGCCACAAGCTGGTTAAAACGCCAAACTTAGATCGCTTGGCCCGCGAAGGCGTTGTGTTTGAAAATTGCTATTCAACCAGCCCGCTGTGTGCTCCGGCGCGGGCCACAATTATGAACGGCCTGCTGCCTTCGCGCACGGGTGTTTATGACAACGCCGCTGAATTTCCATCTTCCGTTCCCACATGGGCGCATTATTTGCGTTTACAGGGCTATCAAACGTGCCTTTCCGGCAAGATGCACTTTGTGGGGCCAGACCAACTTCACGGTCTTGAAGAACGCCTCACAACAGATATTTATCCAGCAGACTTTGGCTGGACACCAGATTGGCGCTTGAAGCAGGAACGCATTGATTGGTGGTATCACAACATGACATCCGTGCTGCAACCGGGTGTGGCTGAAATTTCCAACCAGCTTGAATTTGATGATGATGTGGCATTCCAAGCCAAGCGCAAGCTTTATGACTATGCCCGCTTCAAGCCAGAAAGGCCTTTTGCCTTGATGGCGTCTTTCACCCACCCGCACGACCCCTATGCCGCACGAAAAAAGTTTTGGGATCTTTATAAAGACGAAGATATTGATCTGCCCCAAGTGCCAGCCATGAAGCGCAGCGAACTCGATCAACATTCACAGCGGCTTTATGATGTTTCCGCAATGAGCGATTACACCGTGACCGAAGCAGACATTCGTTCAGCACGTCACGGATACTATGCAAATATTTCTTATGTCGATGATCTTGTCGGCCAATTGCTCGACACTTTGGAAAACCTTGACCAGATGGAAAACACCATTATTGTTTTCACATCAGATCACGGTGATTTTTTAGGTGAGCGCGGACTTTGGTACAAGATGAGCTATCTTGAGCCTTCCGCTCATGTGCCTTTGATTGTGTGGCATCCAAAAACCATGAAGCCACGTCGCGTTAAAGAACCTGTTTCCCTGGCCGATATTATGCCAACGCTGGCAGATTTGGGCGGCACAACACAATTGGCAAAACCGGTCGACGGGCGCTCGCTTGTGCCCTTGCTGAATGGCGCTGAAGAAAATCCCGATGCAACAGCCTGGGGCGAATATCTGGCCGAAGGCACCGTGTCGCCCATGTATATGTTGCGCCGTGGCCCGTGGAAATATATCCACGCGCCCACAGACCAAGAGCAATTATTCAATCTGGTGGATGATCCGAACGAACTCAATAATCTTGCTGCATCGCATCCGCTGGCAAAAAAATTCCACGCGGAAACCGTAGCCAAATTCGATATTCCAAAAATCCATGAGCAAGTGTTGCAAAGCCAGCAGGCGCGGCTGATGTTGTTTGAAGCAATGAAACGTGGTGGCCACTTCCCGTGGGATTTCCAACCCTTGCGTGATGCATCAGAGCAATATACCCGCAATCATCTCAGCGTCACAGAACGCGATTTAAAATCAAGATTCCCTAAAGCGCCTGATATTGAGAGCAAGAAAAAGTGATATTTTTCCTTTTGTTTCAATAAAACAAACAAATATTCATATTTTATAAAAATAATCCTTGACTGCGAACGGTCGATCGGCTAGTTCTTGTCATACTCCACAACTGGGTCAAAAATTCCAAACCTCTGGTCAACAAGTCTTGCAAGCCCAAGAAGACGACGTTGAGTGGGGGCGATGCTACTTTGACTTGTTTGCAATCAATGACACGCAGTCTGTAAGCGCCTAGATTGAGTGACAGCTGCACCAAGGGAGCTCGACAATGGCCCAAACCATTTCCGACAAGCGCATTCTGATTGCAGGTGCAGGCCCGGTGGGCTTAACAGCAGCACTTGAATTAACGCGTCGTGGATATGCACCGCGCGTCATTGACCCCGATGGCGATGTTTCGGCGGAATCGCGGGCTTTGGTGGTGAATAATCGAACTCTCGACCTTATGGAACCATCCGGCGTTGCAGAACGGATGCTGGCGGCAGGAAATCGGGTTACGCAAGTTGTGATCCGCCGCAACGAAAAAATTCTGGCGCGAATGGATCTTGCCCTCATTCCGCATCGCTTTAATTTTCTTTTGGTTCTGGCTCAATCGGAAACCGAAAAGATCCTCATCCAAAAACTTTTACAGATGGGTGTAGGGGTAGAAAAAAATACGGCACTTGAATCTTTTTCAGTTGGATCCAACATCGAATGCCAATTGAACACTGGCAAAACCGCCACGACAGATATTCTGATTGGGGCTGATGGTGCGCATTCACTTGTGCGCAAAAGCTTGGGACTGGCCTTTGATGGTGAGACGGATGTGCAGGTTTTTGGCCTTGCCGATGTTGAACTGAACGATTGGCCATTTCCGAGCAACACCGCCGTTTTGACTATTTTGGATACGCACTTGGCACCCTATATCCCCATGGGCGAAGGCTTTGGCCGATTTATCAGTACCAGAGGAGATTGCCTCAACAATTTGCCGCGCGATGCCAAAGTGAAAAAAGTAGCCTGGAATACCGATTTCAAATTAAACTATCGCCAAGCGCAGACCTATCAGCAAGGCAATGTGTTTATGGCGGGCGATGCGGCACACATTCATTCACCCGTAGGTGGCCGTGGTATGAATCTTGGCATGGAAGACGCCAGTTGGCTGGCATGGCTGATCGAGCAAGGCCGTGAAGCTGAATATACAACACTGCGCCACCCCGTTGGCGCTGACGTTTTAAAACTCACCCACACCTTTACCAGCTTCGCCAAATCTCGCGGAGCACTGCAAGATCTATTCTTCCAAGTCGGCCTGCCAATTCTTTCTAAATTACCAGCCATTCAGCGTCGCGCCTTTAACATGCTTACAGCGTTAAACACACCCGCCGCACCTTGGCTTTGATGGGTGAATATTGCCCCATCAATTACCTAACACCCCATGGGTGAGCGCGTAATAGAGGCCAGCAAACACCAAAGCTGCAACAACAGTTGTTATTGCTGCTTTCTTGAGCAACGCGGGGGCAACGGGTGCTCCAGGTTCATGGCCTTCTTCGACCGCAACGCCTGCTTCAGTTGAATTGCGAATACCAAAAGGCAAAACGGCGAACAGAACCACCCACCAAATCACAAAATAAATCGCAATCATGCTGCCAATTTTCATTGCTGTTCCAATTCAATTAAAGTTCCAAAAAAGTCTTTTGGGTGTAAAAAAATAACAGGTTTGCCATGCGCTCCAATTTTTGGCTGGCCGTCACCCAAAACACGCGCACCCTGCTTTACCAAACGATCGCGTGCCGCGATCAGATCATCCACCTCATAACAAATATGGTGCATGCCACCTGCTGGGCTTTTCGCCAAAAATCCAGCAATGCTGGAAGCATCACCCCATGGTTCCATCAATTCAATTTTGGTGTTGGGCAATTCCACGAAGGCTAAGCGAACGCCGTGTTCGGGCAAGGTCAGTGCTGCTGAAACAACGGCACCTAAATTTTCACGATAGGTTTTTATGGCAACATCCAAATTCGCCACAACCAGCGCCACATGGTTCAACCTTCCAATCATGCGGCCATTCTCGCGGTCAAGCCTTCATAAAGCCACGCGCGCGCCTGTGGCATAGCAACGGCGCGGGGTTGAAAAATATGGCGTTCCAAAAAATAGCCCGTCAGTTTAAAGCCCGCCAAAATATCAGCGGTTGATAGCCCCTCTGCCCCGCGCAAAAATGCCGGCAGGCCAAACAGCTTATCGTGATAAGGCTTGCCGGCATCGCGAGAAACGGCTTTGCCTGTGCGTGGCGAAACATAAATCAAATCATGCGTTGTGCCAGTTGATGCACATTTGGAAAGATCAAGCCCAAAGCCCAATTCATCAAGCAAGCCCATTTCCCAACGCACCAGCAAGGCGGGCCACACATCATCATTTTCCATCGACGATAAAACAATATGGGCTGCATCATAAAGCTTCTGGTGCGGCTCACGTTCGGGCAACAATTGCGTTAGCGCCATAAGCGAGCTCATCCCCGCCAAACGAAACGCATCCGCCAAAATAAATCCGGCTTTTAAACTGAGAGCCTCGACCTGAAACGCACCCAAATGTTCCTCAAGCCGCGCCCGCCACGTGGCCATGACTAAATTGCCAGGTTGCAAAACAGGCCTCAAAAGGCGTGAACGTCCGCCCCGCACCATGCCCAAACAGCGCCCATGTTCGGCCGTGAAAAGTTCAACAATGGCCGAGGTTTCGCCATGCGCACGAACGCCAATGACCACCCCTTCGTCGCGCCATTCCATGTTGCCTTAAAACTCCAAGCCTTCTTAAATTTCTAAACCCATCATGCGCAAACGCTCTGGATCAACGGCCCAATTCTCACGCACTTTCACAAACAAAAACAAATGAACTTTACGCTCGAATGATTCTTCCATTTCAGCACGCGCCAATTGGCCCAGCAACTTGATTTGCTGGCCGCCCTTGCCCAACACAATTGCTTTTTGAGTGTCGCGCTCAACGAAAATTGTCTGGCTGATTTTAACGGAACCATCTTTGCGTTCTTCCCACGCTTCAGTTTCCACGGTGGAAGAATAGGGCAGCTCATCGTGAAGTCGCTCATAGATTTTTTCGCGGGTAATTTCTGCCGCAATAAAGCGCAAATGCACATCAGCGGTTTGATCTTCCGGATAGAGCCATTCGCCAACAGGCATCAAAGCCGCCAAGCGTTCGCCTAATCTATCAATGCCAGACCCTGTTAAAGCGCTTACCATAAATGTTTCGCTGAAATCATAAACTGCATTGATCTCTTGTGATAAGGGCAAAAGCTTTTCTGCGGGCAAAAGATCAACCTTGTTGATCACCAAAATAGCTTTGGTTCTTGTCGCCTTGAAATTTTCAACAATGCCAAGCGCCTCTTCATCAAGGCCGCGGCGTGCATCAATCAACAACACAACCGCATCAGCTTCAGATGCCCCACCCCAGGCATTGCCCACCATGGCTTCATCAAGTTTGCGCCGCGGCTTAAATATGCCTGGCGTATCCACCAATACAACTTGTGAATCGCCCCTCATATAAATCGCTCGAATGCGTGCGCGCGTGGTTTGCACCTTGTGCGAAACGATCGATATTTTCGCGCCCACCAACTTGTTCACCAATGTGGATTTTCCAGCATTGGGCGCGCCAATGATTGCCGCAAAACCACATCGCTTCATTGTTTGAACCATCGTCTGAACCACTGTCTCAACCATTATCTTAAACTTTCCCGCGCAATGAAGGCTTGTGCTGCCGCCATCTCTGCCACTTGTTTTGAATTTCCCTGGCCCTCGGCAACTGGAAGATCACCAACCTGCAAGCCAATCGTAAATATGGGTGCATGCTCGCTTCCCACGCGCTTTAAAACCGAATACTGCGGCAAAGCCAAGGCCCGCGCCAAGGCCCATTCTTGTACGAAAGATTTTGCATCCTTCAAATCACCCTGAGATTTTACCAGCATATCTTGCCAATGATGCAAAATAAATCGCTGCGCTGGCGCATATCCACCATCCAGATAAATGGCACCGATCAATGCTTCAACCACATCTGAAAGAACCGATGCGGCCTTGTGAACGTCTTTGCGTTTTTCTACTGCCCCCAGAAGAACAAACTCCTGAAGCCCCAAGGTTTGCGCAACCGCGGCGCAGGCTTCTGCCCGCACCAAAAGGCTTAACCTTGCAGCAAGCTTTCCCTCGCGT
>JANXRO010000113.1 GCA_025356765.1 Hyphomicrobiales bacterium
AGTTTGAAAATTCTGACACTTATCACGATAATGTTTTTATCAGCAACCACTTTTGCATCTGCCCAAGTGAAATTGGATGGCCAATTTTTAGCATCCAAATCTTGCGCAGCGGTGATCTCACTCAAAAAAGGCACAAATCCAGATAATGCCATGGTGGAGGTGGGCAAATCTTATCGCCTGCTGGGCAAAAACAAGGCTGATGCAACCGCCTATTGGATTGAGGTGCCTTCTGCCCATCCGGCCCAGCGCTGGGTTTTGATTGATTGCGGCTCAACCGACAGTGAGGCCGCCCAAAAGCCAAGCCCCATTCCAGCGCCCCAACAAAAACAAGCCAGCACAAATATGCCCATTAATACACCAATGGGCACAGTGAAACCCAAACCCAACTCACGCGGCTTTGGTGGCAAGGTGCCTTATTATGCTTTTGCCTTGTCGTGGGAACCAACATTCTGTGAAGCCATGCGCGACAAGGCTGAATGTAAATCCGAAACCCGGCAATCTTTTGAAGCCACACATTTCACTTTGCACGGGCTCTGGCCGCAACCGCGCCGCAACCAATTCTGCAATGTTGATCCAAAGCTTTCAGCCCTTGATGATCAACACCAGTGGGATAGCCTGCCCGAGCCTGAGCTGAGCCCGGAAACCCGCAGCGCTTTAAACATTGCAATGCCCGGCACCATGTCCAACCTTCAGCGCCATGAATGGATTAAACACGGCACATGCTATCCCGCAGACAGTGCTGATCAATATTTCAAGGATGAATTGCGCTTGGCCGCTGAAGTGAACGCATCAGCCGTTCAAAAACTGGTGGCAGGCAGCATCGGCAAGAAAGTTTCGGCGGAAGATATTCGCGCCAAGTTTGATGAAAGCTTTGGCCAAGGCACAGGTTCTCATGTGCAAGTTGAATGTGACAGACAGGGCCGCTTTTCAGGCTTCACGCTGAACTTGCGCGGCGATATTCCCGGCGGCGCTAATCTGGCAACATTATTATCCGCCGGTGATGAAGCCCGCAACAAATGTGATGGCGGCGTGATCGAAGCTGTTAATTAAGCGATGTGGCCAAGGCCGCAATTCGTTTTGCGGCCTCTCGCATCGTTGCTTCATCAACAGTCAGTGCAACGCGCAAATGGCCTTGGCCACAGGCACCAAAACTTTCGCCGGGCATGGTGACAACATTATGCTGATGCAACAAGGCGCGCGCAAACGCCTCGCCCGACAGGCCGGTTTTGCGCACATCCACCATCACAAACATGCCGCCTTCTGGCATGCGGGCGGAAACTGTTTTGCAGGCACTTAAGCCTTCCAGCAAAGCCATGGCGCGCAATTGATAATCCCGCTGCATCTGATCAAGCTCAACAAAATGCGTATCCAGCGCAAAGGCCACAGCGTCTTGCAAAAATTGGGGTGAGCCGAACAACAGGCTTTCGGCCACGGCAACAGCCTTGGCGCAATAATCAGCTGATGCCGCAATCCACCCACAGCGAAAGCCCGGCAAGGCATGGGACTTTGAAATGGATGAACACACAATCACGCGTTCCTCCAACGCCTGATCAAAAAACGGCGATGTGAACACATGATTGCCATGAACAAGATTGGCATAAACCTCATCTGACACAAGCCAAAGATCATGCTTTGCAGCCAAGGCACCAATGGCTTTCACTTCTTCGGCAGTAAATACAGCACCCGTTGGGTTGCTGGGCGAATTTAATAATATGGCCCGCGTGCGTGGCGTTATGGCTGCTTCCAGCAATTTCAAATCTGGGTGAAAGCCACGGTCAGGATCAAGCGGCACGGGCACCGGAATGCCGCCGGGCAAGCGCACCAAGGCTTCATAGGTGGCATAATAGGGGTCAAACATCAGCACTTCATCGCCCTCATCAAGGATTGATAAAAACGCCACGGAAAGAGCTGTCTGTGTCCCCGGCAAAAACATGAATTGATCAGGCCCAATCGCGCGACCCGTTTGCTTTGTGTAATGGCGTGAAAGGGCCGCCAGAACATTGGGCTCACCCTGGCCTGAACTATATTTCAAGCGGCCATTGTTCATTTGTGTTGATGCCACATCAAGAACACTTTGGGGTGGCGCTGCATCAGGCTCGCCAATCGACAAAAAGATTACATCTTCACCTTGGGCCGCACGCATCTTGCCCTCAAGATGAACCGCCCATTTATCAGCGCCCAAACCTTGAAGTCGATCCGCAATTTTCGCAAGCCGCATAACTTTAAACTTTCAAACCCAGGTTCTATCGTGTCTCCATCGGCGGGCATGACCCACCGATCCAGCGTCTAGACCGTGCAAATCTCTAAGAGTCAACGTGCTGCAAGGCTAAGCGATTCAAACTGACATAATCCGTCTTGCCAGAGCCTAAAAGCGGCAATGTGGCCAATGCAATCATGGTCTTTGGCACCATGAAATCGCTGGCCCCTTCCTGCTTTAAGCCAGCCGCAATGTCTTTGCGATCTGGCTTTGGCAATGTGGTGAAAAGCACCAGCTGTTCACCTTTCTTTTTATCAGGCACAGCCACAACAGCGTGAACAAAATCAGGGTAAAGCTTCTGCAATTTAATCTCGATGGCGGTGAGCGATATCATCTCGCCTGCAATTTTTGAGAAACGTTTGGCGCGGCCCAAAATCGTCACGTAATTCAGCTCATCAATATTCACAATATCGCCGGTGTCATACCAACCATCTGGCGGGGCCTCAATCACACCGGGGTTATCAGCCCGCAGATAACCCAACATGATGTTGGGGCCTTTCACAAAAAGTCTGCCACCATTTTCAATGCCTTCAACGGGTTCAAGCTTGGCTTTGATGCCATCAAACAATTGGCCAACAGATCCTGAA
>JANXRO010000162.1 GCA_025356765.1 Hyphomicrobiales bacterium
ACAACATCGAAAGATTCAGCACTCAATGTCAGCAAACTTAAAAGTTTGGGCCCTGCCAGCAATTCAGCGGGGTTGGGTGGCAAGGGGCCAGATGCCATAATCACCAAGCCCTCGACGGCGCTGCCCTGCACAACTTCTTCGGGCATTTTAGCACCTGTCAAATAATTGCTTAAGCCCAATTCATTGCTACATCTCAAATGGCGATGGACCGAGGCGTTGCGTAAATCACCGTCGATCAGCAACACGTTCAAACCAATATTGGCAAGCGATTTTGCCAATGCAATGGTTGTGGTGGTTTTGCCTTCTGAAGGTTTGCTGCTGGTAATCAAAAGCGTTTTAGGTAAGCCGTCTGCAGTGGCAAACTGCAAGCCT
This sequence comes from Hyphomicrobiales bacterium, assembly GCA_025356765.1. Taxonomy (GTDB): domain Bacteria; phylum Pseudomonadota; class Alphaproteobacteria; order Rhizobiales; family Aestuariivirgaceae; genus Aestuariivirga. The sequence continues at coordinate 373 of JANXRO010000162.1, forward strand.
GTGCGCAAGCTGCGAATGGCTTCTGCAACGCTTGATTGTTGGTTCGTCAACTCTTCGTCAATGGTGTTTCCGGCCTGTGGCTTGGGCACAACGCCGATGACAGAAAGCCCAACTTCACGTTCCACGTCTTCTGGGGCTTTGAAACTATCATCCAGATAATCAAGGCCAAGCGCTGTCAACACGCCAAGCAAAAGACCCGCAACCAAACCCAATGCTAAATTGAGCGTGAGATTGGGTGTTCGCGGGCGCAAAGGCAAATCAGCATGATCAACCACTGAAATATTGTTGGTTCCAACAGCACCTGACACGCCGATTTCTTTATAGCGCTGCAATAGACCGTCATACAGCGTGCGGTTCGTATCTACTTCGCGCTGTAGAATGTTATATTGAATTGAACGGTTGCGCTGATCAACCACTTGGCCTTTGGTGGCTTCCAACTGGGCCGACAAATCTTCCTCTTGGCCCTTGGCAGCAGTGTATTGTGAAAATATCGAATCCTTGATGGATTTAACTTCGGTTTGCACTTCACGATCTAGCTCTTGGATCTGGTTGCGAAGTTCTACCATGGCGGGGAATGCGGGCTTAAATTGTGCCAGCTTTTGTTGATATTGCGCGCTCAGTTCAGTGCGCAACTTGCGGTTTTCTTGAATGGCCTTGCTATCCAGAATTTGCTGTAAACCTAAACCTTGCGTGGCTTGGGCGCGATTCCACAGCAATTCCAGTTTCAAACGTTCATTGCGGGCATCAGCGAGTTTTTTGTTGATCTCTTCAAGATCTGTGCCTGCCAAAGTTTTCTTGTCATCGAGATTGATGATGCCTTGTTGCTCGGCATATTTCACCAATTGCTTTTCAGAATCTTCAAGCTTCACTTTAAGCTGTTGGATGCGCTCTTCCAGAAACTTCCGCGCATAAGATGATGCATCATAACGCCTGTCGAGGTTATCGGCGATGAAAACTTCGGCAACACCATTGGCAATTTTTTGCGCCACTGCCGGATCAGTATGATCAATGTTGATTTTAACAACGCGAGACCCACGCACCGGCGAAATAGACCAAACCTTGACGAGGTGATCGATGACAAGCCGGGTTTTTTCTTCCAGTGTTTTGGGCGTTGCCTGTTGCTTATCAGGGCCCAAAACCAATGACTTTATTAAGCCAAAAACCGACTCATTGTTTGTCGCAGTGCCAAAGCTTCTATCATCAACCAAGGCAAGTGTTGAAACCACGCGTTCGGCTAAAGACCGGCTGGCCAACAGTTCATATTCAGTTTGATAAAATTCTTGGTTGTTCACGTCTTGCGGCTGAAGCCCACCGCCCACATTCACCACATTCATGGCTTCACGATCAATTTGAATGCTGGATGTTGCGCGATAAATCGGTGTTGTTAAAAATGTCAGAACAGTTGCTAAAATTAAACTGGCCCCGACCAAGCCTGCAATCAACCACCGATATTTGAGAAGGATGCGAATATATTTATAAAAATCAAAACCGATGTCTTCGGTGGCTGAAGACTCAATGGGAAAGTTGGGATAGGCTTGGCCATCATAACGATATTCATCGGGCACCCCCATGCGGCCTTGGGCAACCGCAACTTGGCGCTGGTTGAACTGATTTGAATTCGTTTGATCCATTGTCTCGTTCTAGCAGAAATTAAAGCAAAGGAATAATTGTAAACAAACCTGAAAGCGGCATGGCCGAAACAATGTCGCGCAAATTGGTGCGGGCTGAACTTTCATCCACCATCACAATATCGCCGGCCTCCAACATCGGGTCTGGCATGGCGCCAGAGCGCACCTGGCGTATATCATAACGCGCGGCCAGGCGCTTGTGGTCAACAGTTCGGAAAATCAACACGCCAGTCGGGTCAGCAACCGTTGTTAAGCCTTGGGCTTGGGCAATGGCCTGAAGCAGAGACATATCGCCCTGTTTGGCAAATATGCCGGGCTTTTGCACAGCACCATCCACAGTCACTTTCTGGCTGTTATATTCTTTGATGAACACGGAAACTTGTGGGCTTTGCATATATGTTTGCGAAAGCTTGACCGCAATATCTTGTTCCAACTGGCTCTGTGTGCGGCCTGACGCCTTGACAGATTTGATCAAAGGCATGGTGATTGTGCCGCCGGTGCTGACTTGCACAGTGCGTGTCAGTTCAGGCACGCCCAACACGGTTACATCTAATACATCCAGGCCAGAGATTTTATAGTCAGCCGGGTTGGTTTCGCTGCCTGCACTTTTGGCAAATATTTTATTGGCGGTGGCGGCACCTGCGGGGGATATGCTTTTTGTTGTGGTGCTGGCCACTTGGCCAAATTGCCCCGGCGCCATGTTCTTTGTGGCAGCTGTGCCAAAGTTGTTGCTGCTGCTGGTGCATGCTTGCAAAAATATGAGCAGAATGATCGCCAAAGCAGATTTAAGAAACATTTTTTCCACTCTCATCAAGGCTTACCAAAAAATAGCTTGCCAAGCCGTGATCGGGGTTGGGCTTTTGGCTTTACCACAATTGCAATGGCGGGCGCTTGGGCCGCGGGAATATCGTCTAAAATTGACACAGGTCGTTCTAGCACAAGGTTTCGCGCCTCGTCTAATCCAACTTCTCTAACGGCCTGCTCATAGGCGGCCGATAGAATCGGGGGGCGAGATTTGGTGTTATGCGCGTCGGTTGCAAGAATATGTACCATGCCTTGGCTCAACATTTTTTGGGCCCAATATTGTGGCCTTGCACCAAAACGCCCGGTGAGAGAACCCGCGGTTATTTGCATCCAAACGCCTTGTTGAAACATGCGTTCAACCAGATCAAAATTCTGCTCAATCCATTTCAGGCGTTCAGGGTGGGTTAAAATTGGTACATAACCCGCCACCAGAATGTTGAACATAAGGTCATCAAGCCGCTGAGGCGCGATGTTATGGGGCGGCTCAAACAACACATAACGGCTGTCGTTCAAGCGCAAAATTTCATCGCTGCGCAACCGGTTCAAAAAATCAGGGCGGATATGACCATCACATCCCACCACAAGATTGAGAGCAATACCCTCGTTTTTTAAAATCGATTGAAATTGGCTTACTCGGTTGCGAATATCTTTGGCGGTATTATCATACATGCCAGGCATAAAATGCGGCGTGCAAGCCATAACCCGAATGCCATCGGCAACCGCCATGCGCGCCATATCCAAAGCAACATTGATATCGGGCGCGCCATCATCAACGCCCGGTAAGATATGGCTATGCAAATCAATCAAGGCACCAGCCCTGCGCTAGAATAGACATCGAATTGATTCCCCCGTTGTGTTGCCGTTTAAGGCAATCACCAACTGAGCGGAACCACCAAACTGTGGCCAACCTATGGCGATCAACTTTCAGGTGCTTTGGGGCGTGGCGCAAAATAGGGCCCCTCACGGCGTGGTGCCATTGGTGTTGATCCCATTTGTGGAGCAACGGGCACATTGGGTGCTGCCCGTCGCGCTTTGGGTGCTATGGGCAAAGGCCCAACCGCCAGCCATGAAGAACACAAGGCAAACAAAGCCAGCAACATGCGGGTGCGTAGGGGATAATCAGTGAGTGAATGGGCAAGCAGCAAGCCTATGATAATCACACAAGCCTTGTTCAAACCATCATCTGGCCCGGCATTGCGCCACAGCACAAATATTGCCCGCAACAACCAGACAACAAAAAGCAGCAACACAAGGGCCATGGGCAAGCCCCCTTCCAAAAACAATTCAAGCCAATCATTGTGCGCGTGATTGACATAAAATTCTCTCAGGTTTTCGGGATGCTCGAAAATGGCATAGACTGGCACAAAACTGCCAAAGCCTGATCCAAAGGGAAAATAGGCGCGTGCCACTTCCATGCTGGTCGTAGCCATAACCGCGCGATAATCAGAAACAGGATCGGTTTGGGCCAAGCGTAAAATGCCAGCCAGACCAAATTGCGCCGTCACCAGCAGCAATCCTGCAATCAAAAAAATCATTGCCTTGGATGAAATTCCGCTCGTTTGATTTGGTATTTGCGATCTGGCCCACAGCAACACTGCGCTGAGCAAAACCGAAATCATGGCAAAAACAATTCCGGCACGAGAGCCCGTTGCTCCCAAGCCGGCCAGATAAACAATCAAAGCGGCAAGGGCAAAAAGTGCTGCCACCGCCCAATGCACCATTCGCTTTTGGCCAAGCCCAATGGCCAAGGCCGCTGCAAATGGAATTGCACAATAGAGTTGGGCTGCCAAAAAATTGTGGTTAGAAAAAAAGCCACCATTGATCCAGCCTTGCGCTGCAAAAAACTGCAACGGGCTGGTAACACCGCCAAAGCGTTGCGCCAAACCCAACAGACTGGATACAACAGCCAAAATGCAAATTCCAAACGCCACAAAGCGACGTTCCTGAGCGGGCACGGAAAGGCCTGCTAAAAATATCGCAATGCCTGAAAGCAAGTAAAGAAAATCTTGAAACCCTGTCTGTGGATCGAGCGACATGGGCATGGCTGAGGGCGCAAGTTTTGCGGCATTCAATGTTTCAAGAACAAAACCATGGCCCGGAAATTTGGTCCATAGGCTCACCGGCAATGGCAAGGTTTGCAAAACCATCCACGCCAATCCAAGTGCAATAATGATCAACGCTTGTGCTGAGAGGGCTGAAGGCAACCCCCGACGCAGCCGCCATGCTGCGCAAATTAAAACAACCAAGCCAACAAGCGGCGGCAGATAGATTGAATTTGGATAAGCTTCAGCAAAAATGCCAACGACCAGCAGAAATGCGAAAAATGCTAAAATGGCCCAGGACCAAATTCTATCCATGACACCTATCCAAACGACTCATCATCAAGCCTGTTTAGACGAAGTGACATTGATCGCAAAACGTGTTGTCGTGTTGGTTCAGCGGGTTGCTTTTAGATCAACTGCCGCGAAGAGTTTTCGCGCGATGATCGAAGTGCTGCGTCCACAACTTTTTGAATTTCATAAGCTTCGCGAAAATCTGGGCCGATGGCTTTGCCTGCCGCAATTCCCATCAGAAATTCAGCAATTTCAATGGTTTTCAAATCATTGAAACCGAGCTGGTGCCCACCCGCCACGCAAAAACC
>JANXRO010000132.1 GCA_025356765.1 Hyphomicrobiales bacterium
GGTGCCATGTTGGGCGGCTTGGTCATTGGGCTGATTGAAGTGATGTGGTCGGCCTATTTCTCGGTTGAGTATAAGGATGTGGCCGCCTTCACTGTTTTGGTTATTGTTTTGATTTTCATGCCACAGGGTTTGCTTGGCAAACCAGAAGTGGAAAAGGTTTAAGCCATGTCTGCACCAGTAAAAAGTTCTTCCGGCGGATCAGACGCGCAAGTTTTGGATTCTGCTGCCATTACCAAAGATCTTATCGGCACCTTTGTTATAACAGCCTTGATTTTAGTTCCCGTGGTGGCCATTCGCACCCAGCTTGATCAAGGCGTTTTAACCTGGCATTCGCGCTTTACATTGGCTGCAGTTTTAGCAGCCATTGTGGTTGGTGTACGTTGGGCCATGCATGTTTTTGTGTGGAACAGGCGCGCCGCCAATGCTTTAAAGCCCGCTGTTGCCGGTGCTGTCAAAGTGAAGGGGCCCAGCTTGGCCGACAAAATTGGCCCCTATGTTTCGCGTGGCCTTTTAATATTCGGTTTGGTTCTGCCCATCTTGGCCTATTTCAACATCACGCCTTGGGGCGACAAACGCACGCTGGATTTGGCCATTTATATTCTCACATACATCATGTTGGGTTGGGGCCTTAATGTGGTTGTGGGCTTGGCTGGCTTGTTGGATTTGGGATATGTCGCATTTTATGCTGTGGGTGCTTATGCCTACGCGCTTTTATCAACAGTGTATTTTCCGATCTGGTTCGGTTCTGGCATCGTGCCTTATGCGTTTTATATCACCCTGCCCCTTGCAGGTTTACTTGCAGCGCTGTGGGGTGTGATCCTAGGTTTTCCAGTGTTGCGATTGCGCGGCGATTATCTTGCCATCGTAACCTTGGCATTTGGTGAAATGATCCGCTTGGTGTTGATCAACTGGTTCTCTTTCACGCAAGGGCCGCAGGGCATCAACGTGCCAAAAGCCACATTCTTCGGCCTGCCCTTCAAAGATGGGCCAGGCAGTTTTGCTGAGTTCTTTCACATCACCTATGATCGCATTCATTTTTACATCTTCCTTTATTACGTGATTTTGGCCATGGCGCTTATCACTTACTTTGTGACCAAGCGTCTGCGCCGTTTGCCCATTGGTAGGGCTTGGGAAGCCTTGCGCGAAGATGAAATTGCCTGCCGATCACTGGGCATCAACACAACCAACACAAAGCTTACGGCTTTTGCCATTGGTGCAATGTTCGGCGGTTTTGCGGGCAGCTTCTTTGCGGCGCGCCAAGGTTTCGTTTCACCAGAATCCTTTGTGTATATTGAAAGCGCATTGATCTTGGCCATTGTGGTTTTGGGCGGTTTGGGATCTCAAATCGGCATCGTGTTTTCAGCCACCGCAATCATGGGTTCATTCGAAGTGTTCCGTGAGATGAACTGGTTGAAAGCGGTTTTGCCAGCGGGAACAGAGCCTATTCAATTCCGCATGTTGGCCGTTGGTTTGGCCATGGTGTTAATGATGCGCTTCAGGCCACGCGGGTTTGTAACCAAGCGCGAGCCCACTGTATTTTTGAAAGAGAAAAAGGCCGTTTCCGGCGATCTCGTTGCTGAAGGACATGGCTAATGATTAAACCGTGGGAACAAAACCCTGAACTAGAAGTTCAGCACTTAACCATGCGCTTTGGTGGCTTAACCGCCATTGGTGATCTTTCATTCAATGTGGGCAAAAAGCAAATCACTGCGTTGATCGGCCCGAATGGCGCTGGCAAAACCACTGTGTTCAATTGCATCACCGGGTTTTATAAACCCACCGAAGGCATGATTAAATTGAACCATGAAGGTGGCAAAGAATTTTTGCTGGAGCGCATGGATGATTTTAGGATTACGCGTTTTGCCAAAGTGGCGCGCACGTTCCAAAATATCCGTTTGTTTTCGGGCATGACGTTGCTGGAAAATTTGATGGTGGCGCAACACAACAGCCTGATGAAAAGCTCTGGTTGGACAATTGGGGCCTTGTTGGGCACTGGCGGTTATAAACGCGCTGAAAATGAAGCCATTGAAACTTGCAAATATTGGCTGAACAAAGTGGGGCTGATTGATCGGGCCGATGATCCGGCGGGCGACCTTTCTTACGGTGCCCAACGGCGGCTGGAAATTGCTCGTGCTATGTGCACTGGCCCTCGCCTGCTCTGCTTGGATGAACCCGCGGCCGGATTAAATCCGCGCGAGTCTGAAGAGTTGAATAAATTGCTGTTGTCGGTGCGCGATGATCACAACATGGCCATCTTGTTGATTGAACATGATATGAGCGTGGTGATGGGAATTTCAGATCATATCATCGTGCTGGATTACGGCCGTAAGATTGCTGACGGAACGCCGGTTCAAATCAAAGCTGATCCTGCTGTTATTCGCGCCTATTTGGGCGTTGAAGATGAAGACGATGACGCGGATGGCAAAGCCGCCGCAGCTGTCATCGACGAAGCAATTAGCCACAAGCCAGTTCCTATGGAAACTTTGTTGGCGGCGATTGAAACACCAACCGTTCCGCCCAAGAAAATGGCAACAAAAACGCCAGTGAAACCTGCACCCAAAGCTGTTGCCAAAAAGACCGCCGCGCCGAAGAAGGGAGGCCGCAAATGAGCGACATTCTTTTAAAAGGCACGGGCGTTGAAACATTTTATGGCAAAATTCAAGCGCTGAAAGGCGTTGATTTTGAAGTGCATCAAGGCGAAATAGCAACGGTTATCGGTGCCAATGGCGCTGGCAAATCAACGTTGATGATGACGATTTGTGGAACGCCGCGGGCGCGGGCCGGAAGCATTGTTTTCAACGGTGTTGATATTACGGCCATGCCAACCCACGAAATTGTGCATTTGGGCATTGCGCAATCTCCCGAAGGTCGCCGCATTTTTCCGCGCATGAGCGTGTTTGAAAATTTGCAGATGGGTGCCACCGTCAACAATCTTGAAAACTTTGTCGAAGATCTGCCAAAAATATTCAGCCTGTTCCCACGTCTTGAAGAACGCCAACAACAACGCGCTGGCACACTGTCAGGCGGTGAACAGCAAATGCTGGCCATTGGTCGGGCCTTGATGGCAAGGCCGAAGCTTTTGTTGCTGGATGAACCTTCGCTGGGCTTGGCACCGATCATTGTGAAGCAGATTTTTGCTGCCATCAAAAAACTCAATGTGGAAGAAGGCCTCACTGTTCTTCTGGTTGAACAAAATGCCTTTAACGCCCTGAAATTGGCGCATCGTGCCTATGTAATGGTGAACGGAAAAATCACCATGTCGGGCACGGGTGCTGAACTTCTGAAGCGGCCAGAAGTGCGCGCTGCCTATTTGGAAGGGGGACATTGATGTCGCTTTTTGTCGAACAAAATGTCTGGGTGTTCTTAATCCTCACCGTCATCATGGGCGGAGGCGCTGCCTTCATGGCAGGCCGCAACGTGGCCCAGGGCTGGAAGTCGCCTGCCCTGCTTTTTGCTTACATGTTAATTTTTGGAGCCGGCTTGCGGTTTTTGCATTACGCACTGTTTCACGCCGATCTTGTTTCATTGCAATATTATATCAGCCAAACTGCGGTGGTGATGGTTTTTGCATTTTTGGGTTATCGTACAACTTTGGCCAACCTGATGACCGAGAAATATCCATGGCTTTTTGAAAAGTCAGGCCCCTTGGGCTGGCGCAAGAAAGCATAATGACGAAATTGGTGAAGGGGGCGACGCTTTTTCCTTTCCAATCCGATCCACTTTGGGCAAGATCATTCCCAAGGGGTGGTATACCTCGACGTTAATTTGATCACTTTGTATCAGGGAGACTAACTTATGAAGAAACTTGTTCTCACCGGAATTGCATTCAGCTTTGCTGCAGCACTTTCCGCATCATCAGCTTTGGCTGATATTACAATTGCAACCGTTGGCCCAATTACTGGCCAGCTTGCTGCACTTGGCGAACAATATAAGCGCGGCGCTGAAATGGCCGTTGCAGACATCAACGCAGCTGGTGGCGTGAACGGCGAAAAGCTTGTTCTTGAAATCGGTGATGATGCTTGTGATCCAAAGCAAGCTGTTGCTGTTGCCAACCAAATGGCTTCCAAGAAAGTAAAGTTTGTTGCTGGCCATTTGTGCTCAGGCTCATCGATCCCGGCTTCAAAGGTTTATGCTGAAGAAGGCATTTTGCAAATTACGCCAGCGTCCACAAACCCCAAGTTCACCGACGAAGGTGACTGGAACGTGGCTCGCGTTTGCGGCCGTGACGATGCCCAAGGGCTTGTTGCTGGTAACTTCTTGGCCAAGCATTATGCTGGCAAAAAAGTAGCCATCATCGACGACAAGTCTGCTTACGGCAAAGGTTTGGCTGATGCGACTAAGGCAGCCATGAACGCTGCTGGCCTTAAGGAAGTTATGGCTGAATCAATCAATCCTGGTGAAAAGGATTACTCAGCACTCGTTTCCAAAATGAAAGATGCTGGCATTGATGCGGTTTACATGGGCGGTTACCACCCAGAAGGCGCTTTGATTTTGAAGCAACTTCGTGAACAAGGTTCGCAAGCTCAAATGCTTTCGGGCGATTCAATGAACAACAAGGAATTTTGGACAATCGCTGGCGACGCTGCAAAGGGCATGATCTTCACATTCGCGCCTGAACCACGCGCAATTCCAGAAGCAAAAGACATTGTTGCCAAGTTCAAAGCCGCTGGCTTTGATCCAGAAGGTTACACACTGTACACATACGCTGCCATTCAGATGTATGCACAAGGTGCAACGGCAACAAAGTCAACCGACAGCAAGACAATTGCAACATGGCTCCGTGCTGGCAATGAAATGAAAACTGTTCTTGGCCCAATCAAGTTGGACAAGAAGGGCGATCTGATCGGCGCCAAATATGTTTGGTATAAATTCGACAACGGCAACTATGCTGAAGACGATTCAATCAACTAAGATTTATCTTGTTTGATGAGAGCCCGTGCGATTAACTTCGCACGGGTTCTTTTTTTGGGGCGATGACATTGCGTTTCACCAAAGCCATAAATATTCCGACTTTCATTCTCGCGTGTTTTACGGCGAGTTTGCTTT
>JANXRO010000160.1 GCA_025356765.1 Hyphomicrobiales bacterium
CAACCAAATTGGTTTTACCACATCGCCCCTGTGGTCGCGTTCTTCGCCCTATCCATCAGATATTGCCAAGATGATCGAAGCGCCAATCTTTCATGTGAATGGTGATGATCCTGAGGCTGTGGTGTTTGCGGCCAAAGTTGCCGTTGAATTTCGTCAGCAATTTAAAAAACCTGTTGTCATCGATATGTTCTGTTACAGGCGTTATGGCCATAATGAAACTGATGAACCAAGCTTCACCCAACCGTTGATGTATCAACGCATTGCGGGCCATGTTGATGTGGTTGAACTTTATGGCAAACGCTTGGTTGATAACGCCACAATTACGCAAGCTGAATTTGACGCGATGAAGGCTGATTATCGCCAAAAGCTGGATGATGCTTTGGGCGTGGCCTCGGCCTATAAAGCCAACAAGGCAGACTGGCTTGACGGCCGCTGGGCCGGATTGAAAGTGGCTGCAGACCAAGATGATGCGCGGCGCGGACTAACTGGCTATCCAGTCGAAAAGCTCAAAGAAATGGGTTTGAAGCTGACTAAGCTTCCCAAATCATTCGCCCCTCATAAAACCTTGCAGCGCGTGATTGATGCCCGCCACAAAATGATTGAAGAAGGCACAGGTATTGACTGGGCCACAGCGGAAAGCTTGGCCTATGGCTCTTTGCTGAAAGACGGCTTCAAAATCCGGCTTTCAGGCCAAGACGTGCAACGCGGCACATTCTCTCAACGCCATGCTGTGTTGATCGATCAAGTGAATGAGAAACGCTACACGCCACTGAATCACATGGTTAAAGACCAAAAGACCAAGATTGAAGTTATTAACTCGATGCTGTCGGAAGAAGCTGTGTTGGGATTTGAATATGGCTATTCATTGGCCGAGCCCAATACACTGACATTGTGGGAAGCCCAGTTTGGTGATTTTGCCAATGGTGCCCAAGTTATCTTTGATCAGTTCATTTCATCGGCTGAACGCAAATGGCTTCGCATGTCGGGCCTCGTATGTCTGCTGCCGCATGGCTATGAAGGCCAGGGGCCCGAACATTCATCTGCACGTCTTGAACGCTTTTTGCAAATGTGTGCTGAAGACAATATGCAGGTGGCCAATTGTTCAACGCCTGCCAATTATTTTCACATTCTGCGCCGCCAATTGAAGCGCGATATTCGCAAACCTCTTATTCTGATGACGCCAAAATCTCTGCTGCGTCATAAGCGTTGTGTGTCAACGCTTGAAGAAATGGGAGATCAATCATCCTTCCACCGCATTTTGTGGGATGATGCCGAATTTCTCAAAAGCGAAAAAATCAAATTGGTGAAAGATGATAAAATCCGCCGGGTTATTTTGTGCACCGGCAAAGTTTATTATGATCTTTATGATGAGCGCGAAAAGCGCGGCCTTAACGATGTGTACTTGATGCGCGTTGAGCAGCTTTACCCTTGGCCTCATAAAGTGTTGGCGCAAGAATTGGCGCGCTTCAGCAAGGCAGAATTTGTCTGGTGCCAAGAAGAACCCTTGAACATGGGTGCGTGGAGTTTTGCTCAGGCCAATTTAGAGCGCGTGCTGGATTTTATCAGCGCCAAGAATCCGCGGCCCCGTTATGTGGGAAGGCCCGCTTCTGCTTCAACGGCCACTGGGTTGATGAGCCGCCATCTTAAAGAGCTTAAAACATTCCTCGAAGACGCATTCGCTTAAGGACAATCAAAAAATGACAAAAGATATCCGTGTACCAACCCTTGGCGAATCTGTCACGGAAGCAACAATTGCCAAGTGGTTCAAAAAAGAAGGCGATGCCGTCAAAGCTGATGAACCGCTTGTTGAACTTGAAACTGATAAGGTGACAGTGGAAGTTCCTGCACCAGCCTCTGGCAAACTTGAAAAAATTAATGCGGCCTCGGGCACAACCGTCACCATTGGCGCATTGTTGGGTTCAATTGCTGAAGGTGTTGCGGGTGCTGTTGTTTCACCAGCTCCGGCTGCCAAGCCAGCCGCGATACCACCTGCACCTGTTGCTGCAAAAGCAGCTGAAACTTCGCTGTCTCCAGCTGTGCGCAAAGCTGTTGTTGAAAATAATTTAAACCCTGCAGATATCTCAGGCACCGGCAAAGATGGTCGCATCACCAAAGGCGATGTTCTCGCCACGTTGGAAAAACCCGCTCCTGTAGTAATCGCCGCAGCAGTGCCTGCGCCAACGGCTGCAGCGGGTGCAGAAGAACGTGTGAAGATGTCGCGTTTACGGCTGACGATTGCACGCCGATTGAAAGATGCACAAAACACCGCCGCTATGCTCACCACATTCAACGAAATGGATATGAGCCATGTGATGGCGCTTCGTAACCAATACAAAGATGTGTTTGAAAAAAAGCACGGCGTGAAGCTGGGTTTTATGAGCTTTTTTGTGAAGGCCTGTATTCAAGCGTTGAAAGATGTTCCGGCCGTCAATGCCGAAATTGATGGCGAGGAAATCGTCTACAAGAATTATTATCACGTGGGCGTGGCCGTGGGCACCGACAAAGGTTTGGTGGTTCCGGTGCTGCGCAATGCCGATATGCTTTCTTTTGCAGGTGTTGAAAAAACCATCGCTGCTTATGGCAAGAAGGCGCGTGATGGCCAGTTGCAAATGGCCGATATGCAAGGCGGCACATTTACAATCTCCAACGGCGGCATTTATGGTTCGCTCATGTCCACGCCAATTTTGAATGCGCCGCAATCTGGGATTTTAGGAATGCATAAAATTCAAGACAGGCCGATTGCAGTTGCTGGCCAAGTTGTCATTCGCCCCATGATGTATTTGGCCTTGAGCTATGATCACCGCATTGTGGATGGCAAAGAAGCCGTAACATTCCTTGTGCGGATCAAAGAAGGTTTGGAAGACCCGCAACGCGCCTTGTTGGATTTATAACATGGCACATGATCTTATTGTTATCGGCACGGGCCCTGGCGGCTATGTGTGCGCCATTCGTGCTGCCCAACTTGGGTTAAAAGTTGCTGTCATTGAAAAACGTGCCACTCATGGTGGCACATGTTTAAACGTCGGCTGCATTCCATCCAAAGCCTTGCTGCATGCGTCAGAACTTTATGCCGAAAGCCAACACAGCTTTGCCAAGATGGGCATTATCGCTGAGACAAAAATTGATTTTCCGAAGCTTATGAATTTCAAGCAAGAGGCCATTGACGGCAATACCAAGGGCATTGATTTTCTTCTGAAGAAAAACAAGGTGGAGGTAATTCGAGGAACTGCAAAGATTCTCGGTGCAGGCAAAATTGAGGTTGGCAACATTATTTATGAAGCAACTTCCATTGTGATTGCCACAGGCTCTGATGTGGCGCGGCTCAAAGGCATTGAAATTGATGAAACCCGCGTTGTCTCTTCAACCGGTGCGCTTGAGTTGAAAGAAATTCCAAAATCATTGACCATCATTGGCGCAGGCGTGATCGGGTTAGAGCTTGGCTCGGTGTATGCGCGGCTTGGATCAAAAGTCACGGTGATTGAATATCTTGATCGCATCTTGCCTGGCATGGATTCAGAAGTGGCCAAAAGCTTTCAGCGCCTTTTGGAAAAGCAAGGCTTTGTTTTTAAACTTTCGAGCAAGGTGGTGAGTGCCAAAGCATCAGCCACGTCTGTAACCTTTAATGTTGAACCTGCTGCGGGCGGCGAAGCTGAAAAGCTTGAGGCCGATGTCTTGTTGGTCGCCGTTGGCAGAACGCCTTACACCGAGGGTTTAGGCTGTGAAGCGGCAGGAATTGCCCGCGACGCGCGTGGCCGTATTGAGGTTGATCACCACTATGCCACCAATGTCAAAGGCATCTATGCCATTGGTGATGTGATCAAAGGGCCGATGTTGGCCCACAAAGCCGAAGATGAAGGAATCGCCGTTGCCGAATTGCTGGCAGGCCAAGCCGGCCATGTGAATTATGGCATTATTCCTGGCGTGGTTTACACCTCTCCCGAAGTTGCATCCGTTGGAAAAACAGAAGACGAGTTGAAGCAAGAAGGCATTAACTATAAGGCCGGAAAGTTTTTATTTTTGGCCAACGGTCGCGCCAAAGCCAACCAAACAACCGATGGTTTTGTAAAAATTTTGGCTGATGCCAAGACAGACAAGGTTTTAGGCTGCCATATTATTGGCGCTCAAGCTGGTGAATTAATACATGAGGTTGCAGTTTTGATGGAGTTTGGTGGCTCATCCGAAGATTTAGCAAG
>JANXRO010000001.1 GCA_025356765.1 Hyphomicrobiales bacterium
AAGCCTGCCAAAATAACGGCTGCACGAGACTCGGCTGAATAGGCATCAATATCAGCCAGCCGAACCTGAATTTCTGAAATCCGATTGGGGTCAGTGGCGGTTTCCGCTTCCGCCATCAATTGGCTGCGTTCTTTGTCGCCTTCCAACACAACTTCGATGAGAGTTTCAGATCCGCCCGGGGCTTCTTGGGCAACGGTGCCGATGCGGGCATTGCGTGGCACAGATGCGCCGCCCGATTCTGTGGCTATTTCACCCAGAATAAGTTTCAACAATGTGGATTTGCCCGTGCCGTTGCGCCCAACCAAGCCCACTTTATGGCCAGCGGGGATAGCAACCGACGCGCCATCAAGCAAAACCCGGCCACCGATGCGATATGTAATATCTGAAATTGTTAACATGGGCGTCAAATAGCGATACATGCTGCAATGCGCAAAGACTTTCCAGTTGACTCAGGCCATGTTGCGTTGCACAAATCATGAATAATGAGGAACGCCCCTCAAAATTGAGTGCATGATGAACGATATGTCCAAGCCTGTGCTGGAAGATACCAGCTATATCGACGAAATAACCGCCATGTTGCGCAATCTCCTGCGCCAGGTGATCAAAGTGCGTGAACCACAGGTTTTGCCCATATTGGATGATGCCAAGGCCGCAACTCACATTCCCACCCATTTGGTTGAGCACGCTCTGCAAGCCATCGGCATTTGGCTGCAATTGATGAACATTGCCGAAGAAAATGCCGCCATCAGACACAGGCGTGATGTTGAAAAACTAACCGGCCCTGATGATGTGTTAGGCTCTCTCAGCCAAGCTTTGGCGCAAGCTGCCAGCAGCGGGGTTTCACCTGAAAAAGTTCAAAGTGTTTTGGACATTCTTGATGTGGGCCCCACCATCACCGCCCACCCGACAGAAGCCAAGCGCGTTACGGTTTTGGAAATTCATCGCCGCATTTATTTGAAGCTGTATGAACTTGAAAGCCCTCGTTGGACACCGCGTGAACGCGATGCGCTGTTGTTCCAATTGCGCAACGAAATTGATTTGCTGTGGATGACAGGCGAAGTGCGCGCTGAAAAGCCAACAGTTGAAAGCGAAGTTGCCTGGGGCCTGCACTTTTTCCGCGACGCATTGTTTGATCGCACTACCGCTGTCTGTGATATTTTGCAGGCTGGTTTGCTTCGGCATTATCCAGAACTTTCGGCCCGCATTCGCCCGCCATTAAAGTTTTCATCATGGATTGGTGGTGATAGAGATGGCAATCCATTTGTAACAGTTAGCACCACCAAAAACGCGCTTGCAGCAAACTCCAAGGCTTCAGTGGCGCGGCTGGATTTGAAGCTGAAAGATTTGGCCCAACTGGTTTCAGTCAGCACCACTGAAATGCCAATCCCTGAAGCATTTTTAAAAGCTGTGGCCGAACAGGTGGCTTTAACCGGCAACGACAACAGGCTTGTTAGGCGCAACACATCAGAGCCTTTTCGACAATATTTCAGTGCTTTGCGCGCAAGGTTGAAGGCAATTTATGAAGCTGTGCCCAAAGCCAAACCGTTAGCAAATGTGTCTGAACTGATTGCCTTGTTGCACACTGCTGAAGAGGCGTTGGGCGATATGAACGCCGCAGGGCTGGCCGTAAACCTTATTCGCCCAGTGCGTTGGGAAGCCGAAGTTTTTGGCTTTCGCACAGCCAGTTTAGACCTGCGCCAAAACACAACCGTCACCAATCGCGTGTTGGCTGAAATTTGGGGCAAGATGAACCCCGTGGCCAAAGAGCCTGCACCCGAATTGCATTCACCAGCATGGAGCGCTTGGGTGCGTGAAGAGCTATCCAAGCCCATGGCCTTCATTCCGCAGTTTCGTGATTTGTCGGACGAGGCCAAAGAACTTTTAGGTCTTCTGCATCTCATTCGTGAAACGCTGGATGGGCCAGACCCCAAGGCCATTGGCACCTTTATTTTGTCGATGACACAAAACGCCGATGATGTTTTGGGCCTTTATTTATTGGCCAAATATTGCGGCCTGTTCAGCGATCCGGCAAGCCATGAAACTTGCCGCATTCGCGTTGTGCCATTGTTTGAAACGATTGAAGATTTGCGCGCAGGCCCTTCCATTATGGAAGACCTGCTGTCGAATGCAATTCTGCGTTCAAGCGTTGCTGCCACTGGCGGCTGCCAAGAAATTATGCTGGGCTATTCTGACTCTAACAAAGACGGCGGCTTTTTCTGCGCGTCGTTTGAATTGTTTGAAGCCCAACGCCGGCTTATTCGTGTTGGCGAAAAGGCCAATGTGGCCATCAGCTTTTTCCACGGTCGCGGCGGTTCGGTAAGCCGTGGCGGCGCACCAGCGGGCAGGGCCGTTGCAGCTCAACCTGCAGGCACAGTGGGCGGCCGAATGCGGGTGACAGAACAAGGTGAAGTTGTTTCATCTAAATTCGCCAATCGCGGAACCGCGCAAAACAATTTGGAAACTTTAACATCTGCGGTTTTGCTGCATTCCTTAAAATCGCAAGCAGAACCCGTGCAGCGTTTGAATCTTGAACATCAATCAGCGGTGGAAGACATCGCCAAATTGTCGTTCAAGGCCTATCAAAAATTAGCGCACGACCCAGCCCTCATCACCTATTTTCAACAATCAAGCCCGGTTGAAGAGCTGGCCTTGTTGAAAATTGGTTCGCGTCCATCACGGCGTTTTGGCGCAACGGGGTTAAGCGATTTGCGCGCCATTCCATGGGTTTTTGCGTGGAGCCAAAACCGCCATCTTCTCACCGGCTGGTATGGCCTTGGATATGCGTTGGATGATTTTGTTTCATCGCAAGGCGGCAGTGGCTTAAAACTATTGCGCGAAATGTTTTTAAAATCGCCAGGTTTCCGTTTGGCTATCGACGAAGTTGAAAAATCATTGTTCCTCGCTGATATGGGCGTGGCTGAGAAATATGCCAGCCTTGTGCAAAACC
>JANXRO010000222.1 GCA_025356765.1 Hyphomicrobiales bacterium
CAAAATGAAATTGCCGGGGCTGACTGCGCGCACCACATAGGCAAAACTCATGGTTGACGTGTCATCCTTCTCGCGCGTGATGGCGGCAGAAAACCGATCATCCCTAAATTCAAGATGTGCGCCCGCAGTGCCTTCAGGCAACCAATCGAGTGCGGCCACGGATGCTGATGACACAAGGCTTGGGTTGTCAATCTCCAATCCAGAGGGCAACAAATCTGTCACCATAACCTGTGAAGGCCAAGCATTGGTTTGCTTCACTTTCAGCGTTACAACCAAGCGATCATTTTGTTTCGTTTTGGTCAGGTCAGCCGCAATGCCATCGAAATTGAAATAACCCCGTTCAATCGTAAAGCCATTGGCCTTTGCTGGCTCTGGCGTTGCTGGAACACCCGCTGTTGAAACCACGGCTTCAACCGCGCGATCTGAATTGTTGGTGATATGCTGAACCGTTACAAGATCAGCAAGCTTGAAGCTTTGCACATAATCACCTTCAAAACTTTTGCCCCCAATGGAAATCTTTGGCGCATCAGCCGCTGTTTGCAGCGCGTGGGCGGCAAGCAACATCCAGGCATTTTCCTGTGTTGAAGTCCAACGCGCTGCCGCTTCAAAGCGTGTAACGGCAGCAGTCAATTTCACAATCAAAGGGGACGATGGATCGCTCTCCGCCGTCAACGCCAGCAGGGCTGCCGCATCACGCAGGTTAGAACCATAGTCATAGCGCAGCCAATCTTCATCGGTGCGTTTGACCAGCGCCTTGTATGCCGCATCAAGCGTTGCAGAAGCGCGCTTGGTGTCTCCATAAAACGCCAAGGCCGCACCCAGTTGGGCTTTGGCCAAGGGGGATGGGAAGCTTTCCAATTTGGTTTCAGAATAATAACGCAAATCGCCAAGCGAGGCCTTTTTGTTACGCGCCAAAACATAAAGCGCATAAGCAATGTCAGCCGGCTTTTCTTCCAGGTTTTGCGTATACCCAGCCACGTTTTGCAAATTGGCCAAGGCTTGCTCAAACGCTTTTTGTGGCACCACATAATTCTTCTCACGCGCCCGCGTTAGAAAATCAGAAACATAGGAATCAAGCCACAAGTCGTTTGAGGAATTGGTGTCCCAAAGACCAAATGAACCATTTGAACTCTGGTTGGCCAACACGCGATAAATTGCATCTTGCACACGTTCTTTGATGGCTTTGTCGCCCTCTAAGCCTGATCGCGCGGCAACATCTTCAAAATAAATCAATGGCAAAGCCCGGCTGCTGGTTTGTTCAGCACAGCCGTAAGGATATCGATCCAGCATTTGCAAAATGCCCGGCACATCAAGCGCGCCAGATCGTGTGATGGAAACCGACAATGCTCCTGTACCACCAATTTTATTGGCCAGCATGGCGGCTGTCAGATCAAACGATTGGCCAGGCGCCAAATTTACAATTTGGCGTGTTGTGATGGCAGGTTCTCCTACCCGCACCAAAATCGCCAAGTGGCGCTTTACTTTCAGTCCCGAAACATGGCTCAACACAACATCAATGGTTTGCAAGCCAGCCTCGGTGGCCTTCACTGCAAAATTGGTAGCCGCGCGTTTGCCGTGCATCAGTTTTAAATTGGCTTGAGATTGGCTCAACACCAAACCAGAAGACGTGGTGATGGCCAGTTTATAATCGCCTTCCGGCCCATCGGTGTTATCAATATCAAAGCGCAAACGGGTTTGATCGCCCGGTGCCAAAATCTTTGGCATGCCCTCAGAAATCACCACAGGCTCGCGCACAATCACATCGGTGGACGTGTTGCCGATGGAAGATTTGTCCCAAGCCACAGCCATTAATCGCAATGTGCCATTAAATTGCGGCACATCAAATGTCACTTGGGCTTTGCCGTTCGCATCAGTTTTCACAATGCCAGAATAAAGTGACACAACTTCGGTGGCGGTGGCAGGGGGCACACCTTGCAAGGCTGGCGCATCATCATCGCCGCCTTCGCGAATTTGGCCAGTTTTGCCAAGCTCACCATTGATAATCTGGCCATAAATATCGCGAAGCTCTAAAGCCAAACGCCGCTGGCCATAAAACCATTCGGCAGCATCAGGCGGCTTATACCCCGTCACATTGAGCACCCCCACATCAACAGCAGCCAAAGTGAGGAAAGCGTCTTCGCCAGCTTTCAGACCAGTAAGAGTGACAGGCACAGTAAGCTTGGCGTTGGGCACCATCTGCTTTGGTGGATCAAGTGCTATCGAAATCGTGCGATCAGCCTCATCCTTTGGTGCGGCCATAATGCCAATGGCACGGCCGGGCATTTTTGCATCACCGCCCACGGGTTTGAACAAGGTGGCGGTTACATAAGTGCCAGGCCCCCATTGATCGGACACCTTGAAAGAAATTTCACCACCCGTGGCGGGAATATCCATAGCCTTGGTATCGATCAGCGTTTGGCCAACAATGTTCACAAGTGCGGTGCCTGCAAAGCGTGGATTGATTTTTACAATCGCCGTATCACCCGTTTTATATTTTTGCTTGTCTAAGCCAATTTGCAAAATGTCGGGCGTATCGGCAGAAACAATCGGCGCATAACCACCCACATAAAAATCGTAACTTCCCGCAGCGCCTTTGGGATCATCTGATTCCACCAGAACCCGGTAATGGCCCCAATCGAGCTTACCTTCCACATGGCCAAGTGCTATTGCTGTTGCAGTGGTTTTGCCATTGGTTACGCGGTCGGTATATTGCGTGGCCTCATAGTGCCAGCGACCATCTTTTTGATACCACTGAAAATCATCACGAACCCGCAACAATTGCCAAGTCAGTGGGCCGGAATTGATCCGCGCTTTTGTGGCATCAATGGCAATCACATCAAATTGCGCCAATTCACCATCAGCAAAATCCGTTGCGCCGGGTTTAATGCCAATCATGCTGGTTTTAATATCGGCGGGCAAAACCAAATGCCGTTCAATGGCGCGCCCGCTGCCCTCAACGACACGGATGTTTAAACGCGCACTCAGCGGTTGGCTGGTTTGAGGAATATCAGTGGGTTGAAACGAAAGCGTAGCCTTGCCATCAGCATCAGTTTTTCCCAATTCTTTTAATTCCGTGCGGCCCGATGGGGGGGATTTTTCTTCCATCCCAAAATAAAAACCAGAATATTCTGCAATGCTGCGCGTGGGTGAAAGCGTGATATCGCCTTCCACATCTAAATCAGAACCGGGTGCTCCATATAAAAACCGCGCATCAACTTGCGCTTCGGTCAGGCCCGTGAGCGAAACAGTTTTCGCAGTGCTTGTCAGATCAAATTCAATCCGGTCTGGGATAAAATCATCCACACGAAATTGCACGGAATGCAGCGCATCTTGTTTGGGGTCGGTAAATGCAGCAACCGTCCACATGCCGCGCATGGCAGTGGTTTTAAGCGGAATATCAAGCGTATATCCACCCTGGCCTTGGTCTGAAACGGTATAGCGCTGATATTCAACGCCATCAGGGCGAGAGACGATGAGAGTGAGAGGCAAGCCCAAAACGGCTATGGCTTTTTCATCACGCGCAATAGCTGTCAAATGCACTGTGTGGCCCGGGCGATAGATATCGCGTTCAGGATACATGAAAATATCAATGGGGCCGGGTGCAGTTCTGCCGCCCACGCCACGATCTGAAAAATCATAAGCGGAATGGTTGATGTCGATAAATCCAAAATCGCTGTCTTGGGCAACCGTCACCATAAATGGTGCGTTGCCGCCCGTGCCGCGCATCAAGCCGCCATCGAATTTGGCCAGCCCCAACTCATCGGTTTTGGCTTTGCCCAAAACTGCATTGCTTTTTGAAACCAGTTCCACCTCAG
>JANXRO010000224.1 GCA_025356765.1 Hyphomicrobiales bacterium
GAAGATTTCAAAGCCGTTGCGCAAGTTCTTCCGTATACAGATTATTTTATGCCATCCGTCGATGAGGCCCGCGCCCTCACCGGGCTTTTCGATGTGAGAGACCTGGCAAAAGTATTTTTAGATCGCGGCGTTTCATGTTGCATCTTAACACTGGGAGAAGGTGGAGCATATTATCAACATGCAAATGGTACGGCGTTTCTATCGCCAGCATTCGACATCGCGGTAAAATGCACTTGTGGCTGTGGTGATGCATTCAATGCGGGATTTGCAGCGGCACTTTTGAACGGCTTTGATGCTGAAACCACCGTGCGCTTTGCCCAGGCAACTTCAGCGTTGAATGCCACGGGGCTTGGATCTCAAGCCGGCGTCCAATCTTTTGAACACAGACTGAATTTTATGAATACAACGAAAGCCAAAAGCCAAAACCTTTAGCCAATTGCCCTTTCAATCCGCGGGTCTGGCACCAGCCAAATCAATGAGACGATAAGAAACAACGCGCACGAAACCATCGGCGAAACAAGTGCAACCGGAACAGACGCCACATAAATCGCCAAGGAAATTTTGCCTTTTCTGTCATTGCCAATGGCCTTGGCCACCAAAGAATCTGGCCCTTCAACGCGAAGTGCCACCATACTTAGAATTGTATAGGCAACAGCGCAGCCAACAAGATTAACCGCATATGTTAAAACGGGCCAAGTCGTAAAATGATTTTCGCCCATCCATGCGGTGGTGAAAGGAATGAGCGACAACCAGAACAACAAATGATTGTTGGCCCAGAGAAGGCCGCCCGAAACTTTTTTAATAATATGGAAAAAATGGTGATGGTTCACCCAATAGATGCCCACAAAAATAAAGCTTAGAACATAAGTCAAAAATGTCGGAAGAACAGAAAGCAATTCGGAAAGTTCAGAACCATGTGGCGGCTTCATTTCCAAAACCATGATGGTGATGATCACCGCAATCACGCCATCTGAAAACGCCTCTAACCTGCCTTTACCCATATTCCAATTCCCCCAATAAAAAAAACCACCCCAACAATGGTTGGGGTGGTTCAGCATTATCGTAACGTTGGAAAATATTCAATGCGCTGACATTGGTTCTTCGACATTTGCAAAACGCAATTTGAGAATATACCAAACCACAGCAACGCCAATCGCTTTTGAAACAACTTCAGTCACAAAGGCCGCTGGCGTTAAATATCCAGCCAGATGTTGAAACGCCAAAGTATCAACTGGCACGGCAAACAAAGACGATAAAATAATACGGCTCTGCAAAGGGCGCTTGGTAAATGTGTAAACTGCCCAATCTGTCATTTCAGAAAGTATAAACGCTATCATGCTGGCCGCAGCCAAGCCTGGGCCCGCGAAATACCACACTGGAATTCCGGCGAGTGCTGTTGCGATAAGAACCTTATGGCCAATTTCACGTTGCGCATAATCGCGCAACACAAAAACAAATCCCACGATCACATTGGCAAGATACAACGTTCCCATCCATGTGTTGGTCGACCATTGCGTAACGCCTTCGATCAAATGTTCAGGCGTGAAAAGCAAGTTCACCAAAACGATAAAGGCGATATAAGCCCCAACCGACAATACAATGCGTGAGATTTTGTTCATGGTTAGCCTACAATTTCTTTCGCAGTGAAGTTCATCTTGATTTCCTTCTTCGCATTTTCAACGGAGTCAGAACCATGAACTGAATTTTCGTCAATCGACTTTGCAAATTCAGCACGGATCGTGCCTTTCGCTGCTTCCTTGGGGTTTGTGGCACCCATAATGTCACGATATTTCTTCACGGCATTGTTGCCTTCAAGAACTTGCAACACAACTGGGCCGGAGGCCATAAACTTTACAAGGTCCTTAAAGAAAGGGCGCTTGGCATGCACAGCGTAAAACTTTTTTGCATCTGCCAATTTCCACTTCACGCGCTTTTGCGCGATGACCCGAAGGCCAGCAGCTTCGATCACAGCATTGATGGCGCCTGTTTTGTTTGCCTTGGTTGCATCTGGTTTTATAATAGAAAATGTGCGTTCGATAGCCATGTCGTCCTCGTTGGTTGATTCAAGTTGAATGGCGGTGCTTTAGCGGGGCCGATGCAATCGCGCAAGCTGTGAACGCCAAGCGAAAATGGCCACCAAACTATTCAACCGCGACAGCGCGTGAAACACGAACGCTGCCACGCGCGGCCCGCCTGCCCACCGGAGGGAAAAGTAAAGATCGATACTGCAACCCGATGACGATTAGAGTGAGAGGCATGGTGGAAGTGTTTTACAAGAGGGGTGAGGAAATCGAGTCAGAATGCGCTGGTATCCTATCGCCACAAGTAAACTGATACGACGTGTCGATGATCAGTAACTATGCTCCACACGTGTGATCTTGAAATCGGGGGTCCGCTTCAGATTCTCAAAGGCTTTTCCCTTCTTCAAGTTTCGGATGACTTCATCCATTGCACGGGCATATTCGGTGGTGCTCAATTCCACCGCGCCCTCATCAACATCCAATCCAATATCATAATGCAAATCATAAAGTTCTTGATCAAATCCAGATTCATCGTCGAACTGGGCAAAACCCTGATAGGCCCAATCACCAGTATTGGCTCTAAGGCTTTCAACATCGCTCGATGTTGAATAATATTCCGGCGCCCTTGTCCGATAATCTGAAAGGGTTTTAGCAAATTCCTCCTCGGAATTCAGGCAAAGCAAGTTGGCGTCAATAGTGAAGGCGTAGAAGTGCTCGCTTCTGTGAATTTCTGCAAATCTTTTGATTTCAACTTCAACAAAGTCGATGAGTTTTGAAATATCAAATGGCATTTTGCCCCCGCTCTATTGACATAATAGGGCGCACCTGCGCCAGCCAACCGACTCTATCTTGCCTTATTGAGAATGTCGAACTTCAAATCTTCATACGGCCTATACACCTCACTCCACCAAAACCTCGCTCACCCGCACCGTGCTCCGCAGTGCCTTCTGCGGCATTTGGTGAAAAGCGGCCAGCGCCAACGCCAGCACAAAAGCGGCCAGCGCAAACAGTGGGCGGAAGGCGTTGTGAATGACGCCGCTGGCGACGATGTCTTTCAACACTGGGCCAGATAGTCCTTCCAGCGCACCCAATTTTGGCAATTGCGAAAATAGCACCGCACCAAACAGCGCCACGATGAGAGCACCACCCAGCATCCGGAAGAATCCCATCACCCCCGTCACCGTGCCCATTTGATGGGGTTGCACCGCGTTCTGGATCGCAACCGTGGTGATCGGGAACACTGTGCCCAACCCAATGCTAAGCCCCGCCATCAACACTTCCATCAGCCAGATGCCAACA
>JANXRO010000230.1 GCA_025356765.1 Hyphomicrobiales bacterium
TATGTGCAATCTGGCCCGCAGAGAAAAGTTGCAATCAGTCTGGTGCAATGGTCAACGGCGAAAACCCAAGTCGTCACATTGGATTGGCACATATTGGTGGATGGCCCCAGCATTGAAGCAGCAGCGTTGAGTATTGAAACCCAAGAACGGCGATGGAGCTTGGGTGGCACCGGAATGGCTGCCGCCCTTGAATTTTGCACCAACTTGCTGAACACATTTCCCATGCCCGCAAGGCGCAGATTAATTGATGTATCAGGCGATGGCCAAGACAATGAGGGGGGCGACGTGGCCCGCGCGCGGGCTTTAACATTGGCCAGCGGCATAACCATCAACGGTCTGCCGATCATCGAAGGCTCGCAATATATTGAAGATTATTATCGCTATAAAATCATCGGTGGGCCTGGTGCTTTTATTGAGCCTGCCGTGAACATTCTGGCTTTTGGCCGTGCTATGCAAAGCAAGCTGTTGCGTGAACTGCAAGATTTGGACGCGTGATTTTGCAACTCCACCCATGTCGCTGGTTTGTTGCATGTGCTCAGTAAACCCTGTAGATCGGCCCTTCATTCTCACAAATACAAAAAAGGAAATTTATGAGCGCCCGCATTATTCCGGTAGATCCGTTTGATCTTGTGGTGTTTGGAGCCACGGGTGATTTGGCCCAGCGCAAACTTATTCCAGCATTGTTTCATCGTGATGAGCAAGGCCAAATTCCGGCCGAGGCAGAAATTATCGGCACGTCGCGCAGGCCTATGACCAATGATGAATACCGCGCCTTTGCTAAAACTGCATTGGTTGCCCATGTTGAACCTGAATTGCTTCGGCCAGAAACACTGGCGCGTTTTCTTGGGCGCATATCTTATGTGCAGGCCGAGGCCAGCGTGGACGATGGCTGGCCGATGCTTGAACAGGCTTTATCCGATCATCAAGAACGCGTGCGCGTATTTTATCTGGCAGTGGGCCCTGCTCTTTTTGGCCCGATTTGCGAACGCCTTGGCAGCCACAATCTTGTTACCGAAAAATCCCGCGTGGTGGTTGAAAAACCTCTTGGCAAAGATGGCGCTTCAGCTGATGCTTTGAACAATGCCATTGGCAAAGTTTTCCCCGAACCTGCGATTTATCGTATCGACCATTATCTTGGCAAAGAAACGGTTCAGAACCTTATGGCGCTGCGCTTTGCCAATGCGTTGTTTGAGCCCTTGTGGAACGGCACACATATTGACCATGTGCAAATAACCGTGGCCGAAACCTTAGGCGTTGAAGGCCGTGCTGGTTACTATGACACATCAGGCGCTTTGCGCGACATGGTGCAAAATCACATCTTGCAGCTTTTATGTTTGGTGGCGATGGAGCTGCCAAATTCTATGGAAGCGAATGCCGTTCGTGATGAAAAGTTGAAAGTGTTGAAATCACTCAAACCAATTGCGCCAGCCGACATGGACCAATTGGTCGTGCGCGGCCAATATAAGGGCGGGCCCTCCACCAACGGCCAATTGCCGGGCTATCTTGAAGAGCTTGGCGATAGTGATTCCAAAACCGAAACTTTCGTGGCCTTGAAAGCTGAAATGAATTCGTGGCGCTGGGCCAATGTGCCGTTTTATTTGCGCACGGGCAAACGGCTGGGCGAGCGGGTTTCTGAAATTGTGGTGGAGTTCAAGTCTATTCCATTCAACGTGTTCAAGGCCAGCGCTGGCGCATTGTTGCCCAACCGTTTGGTTATTCGCTTGCAACCTGATGAGGGCGTGAAGCTTTGGCTTTCAGTGAAAGAACCTGGCCCCGGCGGCCTGCGTTTTAAATATGTGCCATTGGATATGAGCTTTGCTGAAGCCTTTATGACGCGCCAACCCGAAGCTTATGAACGGTTGTTAATGGATGTTGTGCGCGGCAATCAAACGCTGTTTATGCGTCGCGATGAAGTGGCCGCCGCGTGGCGTTTTGTTGATCCAATTTTGCAAGCATGGAAAGATTCAAGCGAGCCACCCAAGCCCTATCAATCCGGATCATGGGGCCCAACTGCCGCAATTTCGTTGATCGAGCGCGATCATCGCACATGGTATGAGCCACAATCTTCATGATTTCAGAGCGTCGCCTTTTTCAAAATGCCCAAGCTTTGGCAAACCGTTTAAGCCAAGACGTGGCGGCTATGTTGCGTGAGGAAGTTCACAATAAAAATTCTGCTGTTCTGGCAGTTTCAGGTGGAACTACGCCGCAAGCTTTTTTTGCGGCATTGTCGAAACAGAAATTGGATTGGGCCAAAGTAACAATCACCTTGGTTGATGAACGCCAAGTGGATGAAACCAGCGACCGCTCAAATGCCAGATTGGTGAAACAATCACTCTGTGTAAATGAAGCGGCCCAAGCCAAGTTTGTGCCCCTTTTTCAAAACCCAACTGCGGCTTTGCTCGCGCCTTTTGATGTGGCAATTTTAGGCATGGGCAATGATGGCCACACGGCGTCATTCTTTCCCGGTGGTGATCATTTAAAAGTTGCACTTGATCTTGATATCTCATCATCAACTGTAGAAATTTCAGCGCCGGGTTCAGGGGAGCCGCGTTTAACTTTCACATTGGCGCGGCTGCTTGATGCCAAAACCTTGTTGCTGCACATTCAAGGTCAAGATAAAATGGCAACACTTGAAAAAGCGTTGGCCGGTTCTGATCAATTCGCAATGCCCGTGCGCGCTGTTTTGCATGCGGCAAAGCCCCTCACATTATATTGGTGTCCATAATGTCCGTACACAGAGCAATTGCCGCCGTTACCGAGAACATCACAAAACGCAGTGCTGATTCACGCGCGCGATATCTCGATAAAATTGCCAGAGCTTTTGACAACAAACCGAAGCGCAAAGCTTTGGGCTGCGCCAATCTTGCCCATGGTTTTGCTGGCTGTGGCGGTGAAGATAAAAACGCGCTGCGCAATGGCGATGGCCCCAACCTTGGCATTATTACATCTTACAATGATATGCTGTCGGCCCATCAGCCGTTTGAATATTACCCCAATCTCATCCGCCAAGCCGCGCGTGACGCAGGCGGCACGGCCCAAGTGGCGGGTGGCGTTCCCGCCATGTGTGATGGTGTAACCCAAGGCGAATTAGGCATGGAGCTTTCGCTATTTTCGCGCGATGTGATTGCTTTGGCAACAGCCGTTGGTCTTTCACACCAAATGTTTGATGCGGCAGTTTATCTGGGTGTGTGTGACAAAATTGTGCCGGGGCTGATCATCGGTGCTTTAACCTTTGGCCATTTGCCTGCGGTGTTCATTCCGGCAGGGCCGATGACATCGGGCTTATCAAATGATGAAAAATCAAAAGTGCGCATGATGTATGCCACGGGCAAGGCAACGCGGGCCGAGTTGTTGGAAGCAGAATCCCAAGCCTATCATGGCGTGGGCACGTGCACATTTTATGGCACGGCAAATTCCAATCAGATGTTGATGGAAATTATGGGTCTTCATTTGCCGGGCTCAACCTTTGTCAATCCGGGCACGCAGTTGCGCGATGAAATTACCAAGGCTTCGGCCAAGCAGGCTTTATCCATTTCAACTTTGGGCAATCAATACACCCCCATCGGCAAAATTTATGATGAGAAGGCCGTGGTCAATGGCGTTGTGGGGCTTCTGGCCACCGGCGGTTCCACCAACCACACCATGCATGCTGTGGCCATGGCGGCGGCCGCGGGCATTGTTCTAACGTGGGATGATATTGCAGACTTGTCAGACGTTGTGCCTTTGCTGACGCGCATTTACCCCAATGGCAAGGCTGATGTGAACCACTTCAACGCAGCGGGCGGCATGGGCTTTTTGATGGGCGAATTGTTGAGCGCGGGCCTGTTGCACGACGATGTAAACACCATCATGGGCGCTGGTCTTTCAAACTATTTGAAAGAACCTGCATTGAAAGAAGATGGCACAATCACATGGCGCGATTGCGCAAAGATATCAGGTGATGCAACAGTGTTGCGCGGT
>JANXRO010000232.1 GCA_025356765.1 Hyphomicrobiales bacterium
ACCCCCTGCCAGAATGGCGGTAGAACTTTGATGGAATAAAAACTTCCGCCTAAAAACGTAAGCGGCGTGATGATGAGCAATGGAACAATTTGCAATTTTTCAAAACCATCGGCCCATAAGCCGATGATAAATCCAAACAGCGAGAATGTAACAGACGTTAAAACCAAAAATGTAATCATCCAGAATGGATGCATAATTTGCACTGGCACAAACAACGCACTGGTTGCCAAAATAATCAAGCCAATGAAAAGTGATTTGGCCGCGGCCGCCCCCACAAAACCCATCACCATTTCCATGGATGATACGGGCGCTGAAAGGTATTCATAAACCGTGCCCGAAAATTTTGGAAAATAAATGCCGAATGAAGCATTGGAAATGCTTTGTGTGAGAAGCGAAAGCATAATCATGCCCGGCACAATAAACGCGCCATAAGAAACGCCATCAATCTGCGAAATGCGGCCACCAATGGCAGAGCCAAACACAATGAAATAAAGAATAGTAGAGATAACAGGCGAGATAATGCTCTGAAACACCGTGCGGAAAAACCGCTTCATTTCATAAATGAATATTGCTGAGACGCCGAGAAAATTCATTGCTTCACCAATCCCATAAAAATATCTTCAAGCGAACTTTGCGCCGTGGCCAAATCGCGATATTCAATTTTTGCGGTTTCAAGCCCGCGCAACACGCCAGCAATATCAGGCTTCATGTGTTTTGAATCATAAGCATAAGTCAGCTGAGATTTATCGGCCGAAAGTGTCAGGCCCAAGGCCGCCAATTTCTTGGGCAAAACTTCAAGGGGCTTTTCCAGAATGATAGAAAGACGCTTCTCGCCCATCTTTTCCATCAGGGCCACTTTGTCTTCAATCAAAATCATTTCGCCTTTGCTGATCACGCCAACACGATCAGCCATCTCTTCTGCTTCTTCAATATAATGCGTGGTCAGAATGATGGTCACACCATTTTCGCGCAAGCGCCGCACAATGTTCCACATGTCTTTGCGAAGCTCAACATCAACACCAGCGGTGGGTTCATCCAAAAATAAAACTGTGGGTTCGTGCGATAGCGCTTTGGCAATCAACACGCGCCGTTTCATGCCGCCAGAAAGTGTGCCAATTTTTGAATCTTTTTTGTCCCACAGCGAAAGCTGCTTTAAAATTGTTTCCAGATAGACATCATTTTTGGGCTTGCCAAACAGACGGCGCGAAAATGCCACCGTGTCCCAAACCGTTTCAAAAAATGCCAGATGAAGCTCTTGTGGCACAAGCCCGATCATCGCCCGTGTGGCCCGATAGTCGCGCACAATGTCATGCCCACCCACCAAAATTTGGCCGGCTGATTTGTTCACAATGCCACAAATGGCGGAAATCAGCGTTGTTTTGCCCGCACCATTGGGCCCGAGCAAAGCAAAAATCTCACCCTGTCTGATTTCAAGGTTGATATTTTTCAGTGCCGATAGGCCAGAGGCATAGTTTTTGGAAAGGTTGGAAATTTGAATGATGGGTTGCATAAGCGCCATATAGGGGCTGTGCGTCATTCAAACAAGCTTGATACACTTTCTTCGCGGCTGGTGCGCCCAATGGCTTCGCCAAGCAAGCTGGCAATGGGAATAACCCGAATGTTGCGGGCAACTTTCACAGCTTCCGTGGGTTGGATAGAATCCGTAATCACCAAATTTTTTAATTTTGAACCCGTAATCCGCGCCACTGCCCCGCCCGATAAAACTCCGTGGGTGATATAGGCCGTCACGTCTTTGGCGCCCTTTTGCAAAAGCGCGTCGGCAGCGTTGCATAAGGTTCCGCCTGAATCCACAATGTCGTCGAGCAGAATGCAAGATTTGCCTGCAACTTCACCGATGATGTTCATCACCTCGGACTCACCTGCCCGCTCGCGGCGTTTGTCCACAATGGCCAAAGGCGTGTCTAAACGTTTGGCCAAGGCCCGCGCGCGCACCACGCCGCCAATATCAGGGGATACAACAACTGAATTGGCCACATCGCCATGTTGTTTAATATCCCGCACAAAAACCGGGCCTGAGAAAAGATTGTCGGTTGGAATATCAAAAAAGCCTTGAATCTGTCCGGCGTGCAAATCAATCGTCAACACGCGATCAGCGCCCGCATGCGTAATCAGATTGGCCACAAGCTTGGCAGAAATG
>JANXRO010000181.1 GCA_025356765.1 Hyphomicrobiales bacterium
TTTTCCTGCTTCCTATCTGCAGGGTGCGGTGCCTTCGGGGCCGCTTAACGTCAATTGCTTATGGAGAATATGACATGTTTGATTATACCCCCCTTTATCGCAGTTCAGTTGGTTTTGACCGCTTGTTCCAATTGTTGGACGAGGCTGCTGCAACCGAAACCCAATCTTATCCGCCCTATAATATTGAGCGCGTGACAGAAAATGAATATCGCATCACCATGGCGGTAGCTGGTTTTGGCCCCCAAGATGTGAGCATTGAAGCCAAGGGCAACACGTTGACTGTGGTTGGCAAAAAAGCTGATAAGCCTGCTGTTGCGGGTGAAATGTTGCACCAAGGCATTGCTGCGCGTGGCTTTGAACGTCGCTTCCAGTTGGCTGATCATGTTGAAGTGAAAGGCGCTGACATGGACAATGGCCTGTTGCACATTGCCTTGAAGCGCGAACTTCCTGAAGCCTTGAAGCCCCGCCAAATTCCCATTGGTGCTACACCAAAATTGAAGGCGATTGAAACAACGAAAGCCGCTTAAAACTTTTTCACTTAAAGGTTTTGAGACGAGAGGCGTGGGGCAACCCGCGCCTCACTTTCTTTTGCGGCCAAGTAAGTAAAGCCCAAAGCAACGGTGGCCACACCTGCGGCTGCGCCATAAATTGCGTTCAAGCCATAATTTTGCGCCAACATGCCAAGGCCAATGGGAAGCAAAATGCGCGGTGTGCCGCCCACGGCTGACACAAAGGCCAAGGCCGAAGCGCGTGCTTCAGGCACCAAGCGTGCTGTGATTGAAAACAGACAGGGGAAAATCGAGGCAAGGCCAATGCCTGCCGTTGCAAAAGCCAGAACCGAAATTTCAAAGCCCGGCGTTGTGGATAAAACAGCGAGGCCCAAAATTGCCACGCCCAAAGACGCCATCATCAATTTAAAATCTCCAAACCTGGCGCGTAACCGATCTGCGAAAAGGCGCATTGTGCCATTGCAAAAACCATAGAATGTAACCCCCAAACCGCTATAGGCCGCAAGGCTTGGCGCAAGTTCAGCCAACAAGCGACCAGACCATTGAATGCAGGTTAATTCACAGGCCACATTCAACCCCAGCACAATGCCGATGAAGACCAGAATTTTAATCGGCAATTTTGCCGGCTTGGGTTTTTCTTCATGCGTGACAATAGGCCTGTGGGCGATGGTTTTGTGAATGGCATAGAGCGCCAAGGCGACAACGGGCACAGGTGGAAGCAAGCCCCACAAGGGGCCAAACCAGATTGCGATGGTGCTGCCAATAATGCTGAAGAATGCAATGGAAAAAAGGGCTGCACCATGAAAGGATGAAAAGATGGGTTTGGGGGAAGCATGTTCCACCACAGCGCCTTCAGCGTTCATAAACAAATCAAGCCCACCCAAAGCCAGATTGAACAGCACAATGGCGGCGGCAAAACTGAACACGGATTGTGCGGTGAGGGTTGCAATCAAGCCCGCAACTGTCATCGGCAAGATGAACAGCAACACGCTGCGATGATCAAAATGGCGGTTGATAAATCCACCAAGGCCCATCACCAAAATGTTCGATAACATGCCCAAGGCCGCCATATAGCCAAAGATAAGCGGGGTGACGCCAGCTTGCTTTTGCAACACGGCCAAAGCACCGACGTTGATGCCAACGACCGCACCAAAGGCAATGAAGGTGAGCGTGATTGTGGCGCGCGGCGTGAAGTTCATTTAGCCACGGCCGACCAGTGGCATTTTGGTGGCCATCACTGTCATATGCAAAACATTTGAATCCAGTGGCAATGAAGCCATGAATACAATGCTTCTGGCGACATCTTCCACATCCATCGTGGGCTCTGGCTTAATGGTGCCATCGGCTTGGGGAACACCGCCGGACATGCGCGCTGTCATGGCTGATGCCGCATTGCCAATATCAATTTGACCACACGCGATATTATATTTGCGGCCATCAAGACTTGCGGATTTTGTAAGGCCAGAGATGGCGTGTTTGGTTGCCGTATAAGGCGCTGAATTGGGCCTTGGCGCTTGGGCCGAAATTGACCCATTGTTGATGATGCGCCCGCCTTGGGGAACCTGTTGCTTCATCAATTTAAACGCCTGTTGCGTGCATAAAAATGGGCCCGTGAGGTTGACGTTCACCACATTTTGCCATTGTTCAAATGTGAGATCTTCCAACATCACTGTGCCCGGTGCGCCAGTTCCTGCATTGTTGAACAACACATCAAGGCGGCCGAATTTTTTTTGCGTGGCGGCAAAAAGTTCAGCCACTGATGTTGCATCTGTCACATCGGTTGAAAAACATAATGTGTCTGTGCTGATCAGTTTTGCGGTTTCTTCCAGCGCATCAAGCCTTCGGCCCGCGAGCACAACGGCAAAGCCCGCCTTGCTCAACGCAATTGCGCAGGCGCGGCCAATGCCTGAACCTGCACCCGTTACCATTGCAACCTTCATGCTTTTGCCCTGTTCCATGCTTCTACCAAATTATGTGCAGATTTTGCCACATCAGCAATTTTCATGCCGGGCTTATAGAGCGATGAGCCAATGCCAAAGCCAGATGCCCCCGCTTTAAGCCAATCGCCCATGTTTTCGGGTGTTACGCCGCCCACGGCAAACAGCTGAACGTGTTTTGGAAGCACTGCCTTCCATGCCTTGATGGTGGCAGGGCTTGCGGCTTCTGCCGGAAATAATTTCAAATGATTGGCACCCGCTTTAATGGCAGCGAAAGCTTCTGTTGGTGTGAACACACCGGGCAAGGGAATCATGCCCATTTTAACGGCAAGGCTTATGACCTCTGGGTTGCAATCAGGTGACACAGAGATTTGCCCGCCGTGGTGTTTCAATAAATTTACATCTTGCGTTGAAAGCACCGTGCCTGCACCCACAACCAGCTCTGTGCGAAAAGCGTTGGATAATTTTTCAATCGAGATAAACGGATCTGGCGAATTCAACGGCACTTCAACAATGCGAATGCCTGCTTGATGCAGCGCTGTTGCCACATCCACCACTTCAGCGGGGGTTACACCGCGCAAAATGGCAACGATGCCGCAGGCCTTTATGGCGTGTTCAAGATTCATCAGATTACTCCTGCCTGCATGGCGATGATGCGCTGGCCATAGACCCCGCAGAGCGGATCGCCAAGGGACACGTTAAAGCCTGCCATTTTTAATGCTGTTACATAATTGCCACCCACACTTGGCGAACCTAAAACCTGATAGGCCGCAGATGTGTTGTGGTGCTTTGTGGCGTGGGCCACTTCTTGGCCAATGAGCAGGCCTGAAAGATAGCTCGAAAGGCTTGTTGGTTTTATGGTGTTGAACAAGCCTAGGCTTCGCACTGAAAACAGCAGATGCAAAATTCCTGCCGGATCAGCAAAAGCTTTTTCAACGCCTTGTTTGAAAGCATGTTCATCCTTGTCATCACCCTGCATCAGGCGGCCCAAGATGGAATGGTTGCGATAAAGGCCAAACGTTTCGCCTGTCATATAGGTGGAAAAGCCGCTGATGCGGCCCTGTTCAACATCAATGATTTTTGAATGTGTGCCCGGCGTTATAAAATGTGTGGCACCACTGTTCAGTGAGCCCAAAACCTGGGTTTCTTCGCCGCGCAAAACATCATGGTGGATGCTGGCGCTTAAGTGATGAAGGCCGGTGATGAAATGAATGCTGCGGCCTGATGATGTGTTATGGTGGGTGATGGCTTTGGCCAATTCGGCAGCGCCGGCCGGGCAATCGACATAGGCACATTCAACCCAGCCTTGGCGCGAGGTTATCATGCCTGATGCCACCACGGGCAGCGCCTTATCCCATGCGCCGATATGATGTTCCAGCACGGCTTCAAACGCGCCATCTTTCACCGCCATAATGCCTTCGGGGGCGGCCACTTGGTCGATCACTTTGCCTGCGGCATCGACATGATAGGCGCGGAAAGATGTGGTTCCCCAATCCAGTGCGATGAAAGCCTTGGTCATTGCAGCAAGCCAAACTTATTTTTGGCAAAGCCTTTGACGTGGGGATCAAAACAAAACAGGCCGCCTTGCAAGGGGTGTTTATCCAACACATCTTGCGGCAGGTTGGCCGAAGAAGACGTCACATAAACCGTTGATAATTCGGCCCCGCCAAACACCACACACGTTGGGCGGGTGACAGGCATATCCACGATGCGATCAATGCGGCCTTTGGGATCAAAGCGCAGCACGCATGAACCATCCCAGCGCGCACTCCATAAATATCCTTCGGCATCAATCGTTGCGCCATCAGGAAACCCATGGGCTTTGGTGTCGTTGAACACGCGTTGGTTTGAAATTTCACCGTGGGCCAGATCGTAATCAAAAGCCCAAATGATTTGAGCGCGGCTGTCGCTGAAATAAAATGTTTTGTTGTCGGGCGACCAGCACGGGCCATTTGACACGCCGACATTATCAAACATCAATTTTGAAACGCCATCTTGGCCCACCCGGTAAAGCGCGCCGGAATTTTGGGTGATATCAAGATCGGTTCCATCAGCGGCGATATTCTGTTGCATGGTGCCGAACCAAAAACGGCCCGCCGCATCACAGGCAGCATCATTGCCGCGGTTCTGCGGCCTGTCAATTTCGGGCCGGACAAAATCTTTCAATGCACCGGTGGCTGGATCAAAAAAATAAAGCCCATGTTCGCCACCCATCAACAATTGGTTTTTGCCAGCCAGTGCAAAACAGGTGAGCATCATCGGGAATGTCCAATGACGTGTGGCCCCTGTTACAGGATCAAGCACATGCAGTTTGGTGATGGGCGCAATATCAAGCCACCACAGGCACTGGCCTTCAACATCCCACAGGCAACCTTCGCCCAATTTGTTTTTGGATTCAAGAATGCAGGTGATGGCGGCTTTGGGCATGAGACCTTCTAGCGAATGCGAAGCGTTTCGCCAATATCAGGAACCAGAAAATCTTCCTGATTTAAAGTGTTTTCCGCCAAGGCTTCTGCCAGCGCCAGCACCGGCGCATCAATAGCTTCATCGGTCAATTGCACCGTGCCATGATGAATGGCCAAACTGGTTTGGCTTTTAAGATCAAGGTGAGCTTGCACGGCCTCGCTTGGGTTCATGTGTTGGGCCGCCATAAACCAGCGCGGCTCATAAGCACCAATGGGAATGAGCGACAGGCGGGGGGCGCCAAAGGTTTCATTCACCTCACGAAAATGTTCGCCCGTGCCATAGCCAGAGTCTGCGCCAAAATAGATGATACCCTGCGGCCCTTCAATGACGAAGGCGGCCCAGAGCGATTTATTGGTGTCTCGAAAGCTGCGCTTAGACCAATGCAACGCCGGCATGGCTGTTATGTTTATCTCGCCCAGCTGATGCGATTGCCGCCAATCCAATTCAACAGCTTTAAAGAATGGTATATGGCGGCCATTTTCCAACGGGGTAATTAATTTGGCTTGGTGGTTTTTGGCCAAGGCTTTCAAGGCTGGCCTGTCCAAATGATCATAGTGATTGTGGCTGAGAAGTATCACATCAATCGGCGGCAAATCTTTCAGGGCGATGCCCGGTTTGCGCACGCGCCGGGGGCCGGCAAATTGAAACGGGCTGGCGCGATTTGAAAAAAATGGATCGGTTAAAATATTCATACCAGTGGTTTGGATGAGCACCGTGGAATGGCCAACCCATGTGGTTGAAATATCATTGCCCAACACTTTCTGAGGCGGCGGCGGATAGATTCTGTTTTCAATGGCACTTGGCCATTTTTGTTTAAGGCCGTTTCTCTGCCACTTCATAACATCGGCAAATGAAGCCTCACCCCGTTGGCCGGGCAAATGAAAGCGACCGTCGCGTTTTTCGTAATTCATGGAACCGCCGATAAAAATATAAATGCACCAAAGATCACCAGATGCACGGCACCTTGCAAAATTGTGGTGCGGCCTGTGGCCAATGTGACTGAACTGACAAAGACCGAAAGAATAAGCAAGGCTGTTGATTGTGGGCTTAACCCCAAGGCCAGTTTTTCATTCGTCCAGATTGAATAGGCCGCAAGCGTTGGAATGGTTAAACCAATGGTGGCAATGGCTGAGCCCAAGGCAAGGTTCAAACTGGTTTGCAATTCATTGTTGCTGGCCGCGCGAATGGCCGCCATGCCTTCAGGCAACAACACCAAAAGCGCAATCACCACGCCCACAAAGGTTGAAGGCAGGCCAGCGGCAATGATCATGTCATCAATGGGGCCTGAGAGCGTTTTGGCAATCAACACCACCACAACCAGAGAAACCAAAAGCAGAGTTGAACTTAAACCAACGGTGCGCGGCATGGGCCGAATTGCGCTGTGGGCTTCGGCTTTGGAAAGAGAGGGCACAAAATATTCACGGTGGCGCACCGTTTGCACAAAAACAAAAATGCCATAGAGCACCACGCTGATGATGCCCACAAAACCCAATTGCGATGCTGAATAATAGGGCCCAACAGCAGACAGCGTGTAGTTGGGCAAAATCAACGCCAAGCAGGCCAGCGTGGCCAACACGCTCAACGCCGATGTGGCACCATCCAGCTTAAAAGCCTGTTCATGGTGGCGCGCACCGCCCACCAGCAAGCACAGGCCAACAATGCCGGTGAGCACGATCATCACACCTGAAAAAACCGTATCACGGCCAATGAATTCAGCACCCGCTTTGCCGGACGACATTTGTGAGATGATCAAGGCTGCTTCAATGACTGTAACCGCCAGAGCCAGAATGATAGAGCCAAAAGGTTCACCCACACGCAAGGCCAACACCTCGGCATGATGCACGGCCGAGAACACTGCCATTCCCAACAGCAAGGCTTCAACAGCTATCAAGCCAGCATTTTGTTCAGGCAAAAGGTGAATGAATTTCAATACCAAAAGCACGCAAGCGCAAACAACACCAGCCACCAAAAGCCAGGGTACATTGTCAATTTTTTCGGTGTTATGTGCCATGGTTTTTGTTCAATCGAATCTCTCTCTTGGACACGCTAAACAGAGATGGCGAATTTGGCCAGCCCACAAATGGGGCTGGCCTTTGATGGAGCGTTAAACCGTGCGGAGATACCATTCAAAATCGCGCACCGTTGGTTCAGCAAAGAACCTGTCGGCTTCAACTTCCTTCAGTGTTGCGAAGGTATCAACAAATTCCTTGCCGAAATACTCTTTGAGAATTGACGCGCGGAAAAATGCGTCAATGGCTTCAAACCAATTGCCGGGAATATGTTTGGCGCGGCGTTCATAGCCGTTGCCGGTGATGGGGGCACCCGGATCAATCTTTTCGGTGATGCCATAATGCATGCCCGCCAGAATGGCGCCCATGACCAGATAGGGATTGGCATCAGCGCCTGAAGGCCTATGTTCAATGCGGCAGGAATTGGCCGAACCTGCGGGAACACGCAAAGCCACCGTGCGGTTGTTAATGCCCCATGTGGCAGCAACCGGCGCATAGGATGAACGGCGGAAGCGACGATAGCTGTTGGCATTGGGGGCAAAAATCAACATGGATTCTGCCATGGTGGTTTTCAGCCCGCCAATGGCGTTGAGCAGCAATTCATTGGTGGTTGGATCTTCAGCGGCAAATAAGTTTTGGCCGTTTTCATCTTCCAAGCTCACGTGAATGTGCATGCCGCTGCCTGTCCAATCCGCATAAGGCTTAGCCATGAATGTGGCGCACAACCCATGCTTTTCGGCGGTGGCTTTGATCAAACGTTTGAGCATGATGCCTTCGTCACACGCATCTAATATATCCGTGCGATGGCGCAATACGATTTCCATTTGGCCTGGGCCATATTCTGAAATCAAAGTTTTGGCAGGCAAATCTTGAATTTCGCAAAAGGCATAAAGGTCTTTGAAAAAAGGCGCAAAATCATCGGTGTCTTGCAAATGGTAAGCCTTATGATGCTTTGGCCGATGTTCGTTCACCAAGGCTTTGGGTGATGCGGGCACACCTTCAAAGGCAGATTTTCTATCCATCAAATAGAACTCGAGCTCCACAGCGCCCACCGGGTTCATGCCCAATTCTTCCTTGAAGCGTTT
>JANXRO010000319.1 GCA_025356765.1 Hyphomicrobiales bacterium
CATTTCGTCCCAGGTTTTTGGAACAGCAAGCTTATACTTATCAAGCAAGTCTTTGCGATAATACAAAGCAGGTGCGTCGGTGAAATAAGGAATGGCAACAAGTTTGCCGTTCACTGTTTGCGATTCAATGATCGATGGGAAATGATCTTTGGCAACGTCTTTGGCAGCGGCGGTAAGATCCGTAAATTGATCTGCCAATTGCGGTGCCCAGATAACGTCAGTCATATAAGCATCAATATCGGTGTTACCAGCAGCAAGCCAAAGCTTGTATTGGCCAAATTGATCTGTTGTGGATGATGGCATTGGAACAACTTTCACGTTGTTGCCAGTTGCCTTGTTGAATTCTGCCAATTGGGCCTGCATGAATGCCAAGTCGTTGCCGGTTGCACCAGAAACGATAGACATATCAGCAGCGAATGCCTGGGTAGCAAGAATGCTAACACCAAGTGCGGCAGCTGCGAGCATAGATTTAAATTTCATTGGTCTTCCTCCAGAGGGTTTCAAGTCTTCTCGGTGGGAGGCGCAAAAAGGGGTGCTTGCAAACTCAATGCACGCACGATTAGTGTTCCTCCCAGAACAAACGGCGCAGGATGTCTGAATTATTATTGATCAAACTTTCCCAAACCGCTTTGAGGGTTCAAGAACTAACAGATTGTAAATAAACGTCAAGAAAAATGTTTAAAATAGGATAGTTCTTGCACATTGGCTTGAACAGGCCTTAGCTTTGGGTACGCAAAATTCAAATAAAATTGAAAGCGCTTTGGATAAACAAATGGGAAAAACCTGATGAATCTCAAAGAATTGGCACATCACCTCAATCTTTCCCAAACTACGGTCAGCCGGGCTTTGAATGGCTATCCAGAGGTGGGCAAAGCCACGAGAAGGCGTGTGGCTGATGAAGCCAATCGGCTGGGCTATCGGCCCAATGCGCATGCCAGGCGGTTGGCCACTGGCCGGGCCCATGCCATTGGCTATGTTTTTCCGTCTGATCGCACGGTGATGATAGACCCGCTGTTTTCAGATTTTGTGGCGGGTGCCGCTGATGTTTATACCAGCCAAGGCTTTGAAACCTTGCTTCACGCCGGGGGGCAAGAAGATGAAATGTCGGTTTATCGGCGCTATGCCGAAGGCGGTGCGGTGGATGGCGTTGTGGTGCAGGCCAGCCATGTGGATGATCCACGCATCGCGCTGTTGAACGAACTTAAATTGCCCTACATCGTTCATGGACGAACCGGAGACGCTGAAAATACCTATCCCTGGCTGGATATTGATAATTGTGGAGCGTTTCAAAAAGCCACCAAATTGCTCACCGACTTTGGACACAAGCGCATCGGGCTTTTGAATGGCTTGGAAACGATCACTTTTGCATTGCACCGCCGCCAAGGCTATGAAAACGCATTGCGTGAAAAAGGCCTGGCCATTGATGAATCAATCAGGTTCAGCGGGTTAATGACCGAGGAGAACGGTTACCGCCACACCAAGCGCATTTTGCAACAGCCCAATGCACCAACGGCGTTATTGCTTTCTTCGATGTTGATGGTGTGGGGGGCCATGCGCGCCGTCAACGAGTTGGGTTTGGTGGTGGGCAAAGATGTATCCATGATCGCCCATGATGATGGCTTGCCATTTTTGAGCGCAGATGGCTTGGTTCCCGCACTTACCACCACCAGTTCATCCATTCGCGCCGCCGGAAGCCGCGTGGCAGAATTATTATTGGAACGCATTGAAAACCCTGAAGGTGAAGTGCCCCACGAATTGTGGAATGTGGATTTAATTGTGCGCGGGTCAACTGGCCAGGCACCACGTTAAACGCCAGTTTTTTTCCAATAAAAAAAGCCCCATGATCGCTCACGGGGCTTTTGTTTTGATATGCGTTTAGGTTTTTGAAATATCGACGTCCTTGGTTTCCTTCAGGAACAAGAAACCAACGACGACAGTAATGGCCGCAAATATTACAGGATACCACAACCCTGCAAACACGTTGCCCGTATAGGCCACATAGGCCGTGGCAAACAAAGGCAACATGCCGCCGAACCAACCGTTACCAATATGATAGGGCAACGACATCGAAGTATAGCGCACTTTGGATGGGAACATTTCCACCAAGAAAGCTGCAATCGGGCCATAAACCATTGTGGTCAAAACCATCATCACAAACACAACAAGAATAGCCTGAATATATTGGGCCGTGGTCAAAGGTTTTGCGTTTGTGTTTTTTATTTCGCCCACATGAACCATTGCCGTTCCATCAGCGGCAACCATGGGGGCAGCAATGCTGTTTGTGGCAGCCAATGGTTTTGCCGCAGGGTCGGCAACCTTGCGCGCATCATTCACAATCTTGGTTACATCTGCCGCAACCTTATCGGTTTGGGCTTTCAGCAAGGCATCAGATTGTTCCTTGGTCAATTTCACATCAGACTCAACCACTTTGAAATGTGGATAGCCAGCATCAGCCAAAGCTTTTTGCCAACCATAAGGTGAAACACCTTCAACCGTGGTGGTGCCGTTGTTCAGCGTAACCTTTGAACCAGCCGCAGCATAAGCTGAGGTAAAGGCAATGCCGTTTGATGTCAGAATAGCTTTGGCTTTGTCACAATCACCTTCAGTGGTCCAACCCTTGATAGGGAAAATGGTGAAATGGCATTGCGCCGGATCAGCCGTGACCACCAATTTAGAAATAGCGGTATCGTTAAATGCCGCAAGCTCTGGGTTTACAGCACGCGACAACATGTGAAACAGTGACATGCCGGTTGACGGCAAATATAATACTGCCGCCAACGCACAGCCAGCCAAAATGATCCGCAAACGGCCAATCTTGTCAGACAAGCCGCCGAAGAACACAAACAGCGGCGTTGCCAATAAAACAGCCACGCCCACAACGATATAACCAACCCACCAATCAGCCTTCAGCGGGCCATTGATAAAGAACAGCGCATAAAATTGTGCGGTATACCAAACAACGCCTTGGCCCATGGTGGCACCCAAAAGGGCCAACAATGCGTATTTATTATTTGGATATTTGAAGAATGAATCATGAATTGGTGTTGCTGAGCCGCGGCCTTCATCTTTCATCTTCTGGAACACGGGTGATTCATTCAGCTTCATCCGAATCCAAACCGAGAAGGCCAAAAGCACAATGGATGCCAGGAACGGAATGCGCCAGCCAGCAATAATGCCGCCTGTGCCGTCTTTGAACCATGCTGGATCGGTGAACCAACGCAAGCCGCCAATCACCAACAACGACAAGAAGAAGCCGATTGTAGCAGTGGTTTGAATCCAGCTTGTTGAATAGCCACGCCGGCCATTTTGTGCGTGTTCAGCCACATAGGTTGCCGCACCTCCATATTCACCGCCCAAGGCCAAGCCTTGCGTCAACCGAATGATCAACAATAAGATGGGGGCCAAAGCGCCTATCTTTTCATAGGAAGGCAAACAACCCACCAAGAAGGTTGAAACGCCCATAACCATAATGGTGACCAGGAATGTATATTTGCGGCCAACCAAATCACCTAAGCGACCAAAGAACAATGCACCAAATGGGCGCACAAGAAAGCCAGCAGCATAAGCTCCAAGAGCACCCAAAAGCGCCCAAGTGTCATTGCCCGGTGGAAAAAAGAATGCTGCGAAAAATGGTGTCAGCGTTGCGTAAAGATAAAAATCATACCATTCGAAAATGGTGCCGGTGGACGAGGCCAGAATGACAAATCTCTCATTCTGTGAAAGCCCCTGCCCAGATTTGGACATGGATGTGGTGGACATGTGGTTTGCTCCCTCAAGCGTTTACAGTGTTGAAGCGCCTCTTGATCGGGCACTTTGTTTTAGAGAACGCTATCGATAAACCGAGGCGAGCGCACTGTCTATCGTTACATTTTATTCAGCTGCCTGTCTGGCGCTGTTGCCCGGCTCCAAAAAGTTGTGTGAATATGAGAAGAAATTCATTTGTGTTGGGCGCGAAAATTATGAAATATGCTGAAAATTAAACAGGATAGACATCATCATGCGTTTTTCGTTTTTCGTTTTGGCTGCTTTGCTAGTCGCCTCACCCGCCTTTGCGATGGATGGGGTGAATATGGATTCAGGCGATAGCTTTACAGTTGATGATACAACAGTTTTCAATGTTGGTGACTCGATTGCGCTTTATGATGCTGATGGCAACGAAGTTGATCTTCAGGTGCAAACAGTGAAAGATGGCGGCGACGTGTTGGATGTTGATTTTGTCGATCCAGATTCAGGCGATCAAGCCACAATTGAATTTACAAAAGTGGCGAACTAGATCACAAGGCCAGCAATCTCGGCTCTGAGTTGATCTATGCCGAAGTTTTTTTCAGCTGATGTTAAATGAATATTTTGAATAGCTGCGGCCCGCTTTTTCAAATGGCCGAGGGTTTCGGCTTCCAATTCCGCCAACTCATGCTTGTTGATCTTATCACATTTAGTGATGATCAATTGATAGGCCACAGCGGCATCATCCAACATCGAAAACATTTCGACATCATGGGTCATAACACCATGGCGCGCGTCGATTAAAACAAATGCGCGGGTGAGGCCAACGCGCCCGCGCAAATAACCTTTCAAAACGCCCTGCCATTGGCGCACATCTTTTTTGGAAGCCTTGGCAAAGCCATAGCCTGGCATGTCGACCAGCACGACCTGGTTTTCCACGTCAAAGAAATTTAATTCACGCGTGCGGCCCGGTGTGTTGGATGCACGGGCCAAACCGTTCACACCAGTGACAGCATTAAGAAGCGAAGACTTTCCCACATTTGATCTGCCGGCAAAAGCAATCTCAACACGATCAACTGGTGGCAATTGTTCAAGTTTGGCCACGCCCATGCGAAATTTGGCTGTGCCATTGAGCAATTGCCTTCCAGCAAGAAGTTGCTCTGTGGAAAATTCGATCACGCGCTTGTTGGTTTCTTTTTCAGACCCGGAATTGAATCACGGATATTTCCAAACAAGTTAAAATCGGTGCCGTGTTTGCTCATGATATAGCTTTGTTGAACAATCGACAGGAAGTTGCTCCACGCCCAATAGATCACAAGGCCTGCAGGGAATGTGCCAAGCGAGAACGTGAAAATAACCGGCATCCAATTGAACATTTGGGCTTGCACTGGGTCTGGTGGGGCTGGGTTCAAACGCATTTGCACCCACATGGTAATGCCCATCAGCAGTGGCCAAAAACCAATCATCAACAAATGCGGCGGTGTCCATGGAATAAGGCCAAAGGCTGTGAACACGTTGGTTGGGTCTGGAGCAGATAGATCTTGAATCCATCCAAAGAATGGCGCGTGGCGCAATTCAATCGTTGTGAGAATAACTTTATAGAGTGAGAAGAAAACTGGAATTTGCACAAACATCGGCAAGCAACCCGCCATGGGGTTCACCTTTTCGCGCTTGTAAAGTTCCATGGTTTCTTGCTGTTGCTTGGCCTTGTCATCAGGATTGCGCGCTTTGATGGCATCCATTTCAGGCTTCAGCTTTTTCATCTTGCTCATTGAGGCATAAGATTTATTGGCCAAGGGGAACACGGCGGCCTTCACCAAAACTGTAACCAACAGAATGGCAACGCCGAAGTTTCCAACGATGGAATGAACAAAGCTCAAAAGTTTATACATCGGCTGGGCTATGAACCAGAACCAGCCCCAATCGATCATCAAATCAAATTGCGTGAAGCCATATTTTGCATAAATCGAATTGATCAGGCTGACGATTTTTGCACCAGCGTAGACATGCTCTTCATAAACAGCACTGCCGCCTGCCGGAACTGATATTGCATCATCAGACAGATAATCGGTTTGATAAGCATCACGGCCCGGAATTTTTACAAAGCGATAGGTGTTTTGAACTTTTGTTTTTTGATCGGGGATCACCATCGTGGCCCAATATTTATCAGTAAAGCCAAGCCAACCGCCCGTCGAAGGAATTGAAACGGGTACATCAGGATCTTTTTTCAAGGCCGAATATTTGTGTTCTTCCAAACCTTTTTGAACACCAAGCGGGCCTTCATAAAAAACCCAGAAGCCTGAGATGTTTGGCGTATCCTGGCGTTGCACGCGCGCAAAAGGAATAACCGTCACTGGCGTTGATGTGGTGTTTGAAACAGTTTGCTTCACATCAAACAAATATTGGTCGCTGACTGAAATCAAACGTTCAAACTTCAACCCCGCGCCATTGTCCCATGTCAGGGTCAAAGGCTTTTCTGCCGTGAGAACAGCGCCCTCGGGCGCTTGCCACTCGGTTTTTGCATCGGGCAATTTCACCGTGCTGCCTTGTGGCCCCACAAAACCTTGCTCTACAAAATACGCATTGGCTGTGCCTGATGGCTTCAAAAGCGTGACAATGTCGCTTTTTGGATCAATT
Organism: Hyphomicrobiales bacterium; assembly: GCA_025356765.1. Classification (GTDB taxonomy): domain Bacteria; phylum Pseudomonadota; class Alphaproteobacteria; order Rhizobiales; family Aestuariivirgaceae; genus Aestuariivirga. Next base: position 6,361 of record JANXRO010000319.1, read on the forward strand.
GTTTCGCGATAATCATTCAAGCGCAAATCATCAATTTGTGCGCCAGTAAGATTGATCGAACCAGTCAGTTCCTTGGTTTGAATTTGAACGCGCTTGGTTTTGGCCAGAACGGTTTTTACATCTTCGATTGTGGATGCAGCAGCCGTTGAGGGCAGCTGTGCTGTGGCCTGTTGGGCCACCTCTTGCTGCTTGGCTTTTTCAGCAGCGGGGCCTGCATAATAATATTGCCAACCAAACACGATCAGCATCGACAGCACGATGGCCAAGATCATATTTTTAGGGTCAATTTGCGGTTGTTGCGGCTGGCTCATTTACATTTCCACTTGAGGGGCGGCCTTGGCGTGAAGCCTTGCCACCGCAGATATAAGATCAGTTTTAAGAATTTCAAATGCGCGGGTTTGTCCAGCGCTGCGACCAACCAAAACATAGTCAAAAGATGGCTTGGCAACTTCGCCTAAACTTAGACGGGCAATTTCGCGCAAACGGCGCTTGATGCGGTTTCGCACCACAGCATTGCCCAGTTTTTTGGTGCAGGTGAAACCAACCCGGGCCGGGGCTTCATCTTCACGCAATCGCAATTGAAGCACAAATCCAGGCATGGCTTGGGTAATGCCTTTGGCGGCGGCAATAAAATCCTGCCTCCGCGTCATGCGCTGCATAAAATTAATCGATTAGGCCGAGAGCCGCTTGCGGCCCGCAGCGCGACGACGGCGAATAACGTTACGTCCGCCAACCGTGGACATGCGCGAACGAAAGCCATGGCGACGCTTGCGAACAAGTTTAGACGGTTGATAAGTGCGTTTCACGTTAGAACTCCGTATTCAAAGATGTTTTCCACAAGCCTTTGATTTTTCAAAGATTTCAGGCGAAAGAAAATGCCCAAAAAGATGCGGAAAACGAAGGTTTAGCAAGAATTGGCCCGCTTATGGGCAAATCTCAGCCCATTGTCAACTTTCGAGGTCAACTTTCGAGGTGGATACTTTTCAATTCACGCAAAGCACACGCCAGCTAAACCCTTATCACGAGGCTGTTACACCCCCTTTTCACATCCTGCAAAACCCGCCATGTCTCGTGGTATGAAAATAGACGGCGCAGTAACTCATTTGCATTTCAATCTCCAACGCTGGCTGCCCTTGTTTGGCTTGGCTGTTTTGACGGCGATTGGTTATGTGCTGGGCTTGCAACATTATTTCACTTTGCAAAGCATCGCCGAAAACCAAGCGGTGCTCCATTCCTATGTGGCAGAGCATCTGTTCTTGGCCTTATTGATCT